>WJKD01000534.1 GCA_014729315.1 Promethearchaeota archaeon
AGAAAAAATAATACCTTTAACAGAATTATCGGGTTTAGGTCCAGCCACCGCTAAAAAATTCGAAGAATTAGGAGTAAAAAATATCCGAGATTTAATTAAAGAGAATCCCGAAGAATTAGGATTGTTAATAACTGGTGTGACTGAGGAACGAATTCGCGGTTGGATTGAAGACGCTAAAAAACTATTGGAGTAATCTCTCCTAAATTATTACCGAAATTTAACTTCGTTAAACTTATTTAGTCTTATTTTTATCTTTATCTCATCTTTTTAAATATTTAATAATTTTATAGAATAAAATCAAACTTTATTGTTTGAAAAAAATTAGAATAACTCCAAAATATTATGCAAAAGAATTATTACATCTATCAAAAACACGATTGCAATGTCACTGTAAATAAAATGCCTATTTGGTTTAAGGACATAACCGAGAATTCAGATTTGAACGAGAAAGAAGGCCTATTAAGTTTCGAGACTCATAACAATTACGACGAAGTATGGGGTGCTAATGCAAAAATGGAAATTTCTTGGATTAAAAAAGACAGGACCGATTTCCTACATCCAAGAGAAGTACAACAGACTATTGATATGTATAACGCTATCAATATTGTGGTAACTGAAAAAAAAAGAGAATGGCTGAATACTCACGAATTTACTTATTGGTTTGGCAATAGGACTAAGATGATAAGAAAAAGATATTATCGTGAAAATGTCATTCACGGCCTTTTTTATTGCGAACTAACTGAACGCCTATTTGAAATACATACTTCAATTATTGGAAAACATTACGAAGGGTTTAAACCATATATTATTGAAGCTTTTAATTCGATAGTATGTCATTAATTTTTCTTTTTGGGTTCCTTCTTAGTTAAAATAAAGAAATTATCTTTTCCTGTGGGTCCTCCATATTTTTTAAAGTCCTTGAGAGTAAAAGAAGATAAAAGATTTTTAGCTTCTTTTTTACTAAAAAGATGATAAAACCGATAATAAGTTTTACTTTTGGGAGAAACGGTCCATGGAATCGAGATATCACCGAATTCTCCTAATTCTTTATTAATTTGCATTTTTTTATATTTTGAACTAAAAATTCTTTTGAAACGGTCTGTTAAAAAAAACTTCTTAAATTTTTTTTGCCATCTTCTCCATAAGGTTAATAAAAAGTATCCGTTTCTTTTCATAATCGTAAAGATCTGGAAAATAACATTTTTTCTTGAACTTTCTCCTTTAACATGATGAATTGTTGCGATTGAAAACACATTATTGATTGAGTTTTTTCGAATTGGAAGGAATTCTATATCCGCTAGAACCAATTGAATCCTTTTTAATTCGTTTGCGGAATATTCTGAATCTTTTTTGACTCTCTCCAAGGTTATCTTTAAAAAAGCATGGGATTTATCGATGCCAATAATTTTGGAGGAAATTGGCAGAAATATCGGAAAATTTCGTCCGTTAGCACAGCCCAAATCAAGATTTATTCCCTTAAACGATATTCCGCCTTTTCGAAGATTCGCGATGTACCTTTTTAACGCTCTCCAAGGTTTTTTTCTTTTTAGATCATAATCCTTAGCAATATTGTCAAAATAGTAGTCATTCATGCAAATATCATATTATGTTTGGTGTATTGATATTCTGTGTCTGTATAAAATATATATAAGTTGGGAAAAATATAAGAATATTATTTGATTTAAAAATACGGAGTCGAAAATGGAAGATTTATCTGCGTTATCCAATAAGGAGATTAAATTATTTTTAGCAGATTTTTACAATCGATTTGAGTATGAAATTTCGGATATTTTTAATCGAGTAGATTCATATTTATCTGATCTGATAAAAGAAAAAAATACTTCTTTATCATCAAGAACTAGGGAGGACGATGATATTGATTTGGAGGAAAAGATTAAAACTATCCTTTTATCGATTCAAATTGGATTGAGAACAATAGGTTTATCGAAAGAGAAATTAAAGGAGGATATTTCTTACTTCAACAAGAATCCAGAAAAAATACGGGAAAATTATGTAGATTATCAAGCATATTTTAATGATGAATTAAAGAAATACATCGATAACATTATTTTTAGAATCTTAATAGAATATTTCGTAGATTTAGATACGGAGAAAATAAAAAATTTAGATTTGTTCGATCTCCTTCCTTGGGACTTTTTAAATCAACTTGATGATTTTAAAGAAAATGAAGATTATCCTATGGTAATAAAAGAAATATTGAAAGAAAGGATTAATAATTTGGAAAAATTTTTTAATGTTTCAGAGTACAAAGTTCAAGATAAGGACGAGTTAAAGAGAAAAGAAGAGATTCCGATTAAACCAATTTTGCCAAGTAAATTAAAACAACTCGTTAAAGGCCCGCAAACGAGTCCCAAAGAAGAGGTTGACGATCTAAATCTATCTGATGTGCTTAACATCACGAAAAACATATATGCAGAAAAGAATCCAAAAAAAGCATTAAAAAAAACGAAATATTCCCTTTCAGAAGCATTGACACATCAATTAGATAAAGTGAAACCATCGGAAGAAGTTCATCAAAAGATAAAATCATATCAGCACGATAAACGAGATTTTCTCGATTTGTTTGGGAAAACTAAAACCCTTAGTCAAAAAAAAATATCTAAATTTAATATTAATAAAGACAATCTTATTCAAAGTATTGAAAAATATAGCGCTTTTTTTGATTTGGAGACATTTTATTACTATATAACAATTTTAAAAATGTTGGGGTTTGATCTACCAATTAACTCTCTAGGTGCCATGAATATTATCAAAAATTTCGTTAAAAATGGTATCTTCTGTGGATATAAAACCGCAGAACCTGATCCAATAAACATTTTTTATGGGATTTCAATTGCCTCTGAACTAAACTTGTTTAAAAATATTTACTTCCAGAAATATGTCGATATTACTGAAGTTATTGATTTTCTCGATTCAGAATTGTCAAATTTCTTACCTCAAAAACTTCACTTAAATCTCCATACTTTTCTAACCTTAAAAATTTTGGAAAAAGACAAAAAACTTCAAAAATTAAGCATCGATTTATTGCCTAAATTTTATTCCCTAGATTTATCTAAGAACGAAAAATATTCGTTCATTTTAGATTTATACGACTATTTAGTATCAATAAGGTTAATGGATCGAAACGCTAATTTAAGTCAATTTCAATATTATTGGAGAAATCTAAGCGATTTAATTGAAAAAAAGTACCTTTGCAATACAGAGATAGCTAGAATTTTATTAATCTTAGAATTAATTGGATCGAAGAAGTCAGAATTCAATACTTGTCAAAATTTATTAAACAAATTGACATTAACCAGATATTTTAGCTCAGAAGGCATACACAATTCTTTTAATTGGAAAAATAATCAAATAGGTTTAACAGTTGAGTTACGAATGCTACATTGGACACTGCTAGCAAGTTCACAATATAAATTCATCATATTGTAAAGTTTTTGATTATTTCTTTTTAGTTTCTTTCTTACTTAAGTTCAATACAGTTCTTAGAAAATTTTTTGCGTTGGGCTCGATGGCTTTCTTCTCAACTGCTTCGTTCCACTTTTCCATTAATACATAATTATCGTTCAATTCTTCTAATGTCTGTTTTCCCACTTTAATCCACTCACTTAGATCCACAAGAGGCGCATCTTTAGTTATACCAGGGCAATATTTCTTCCCCTTCTCGGTATATCGCATCTTAATCTTTGCTTTAGTTTTATCCTCTTGATTTAAGATTAATCTAAAAGAAAAAGGAAATGTTCGGCAGAACATTGGTCGCAACTTATATATTTTACACCGTTTCTTTTCTTTGTCGTAGAAGTAGCAAGAGCCTTCGGCGTTCTTGAGCAATCCCACGAAAGCCGGTCCGTGTTCAGTTGAGATAGGGGAAGTGACCATCTTCTTACGGTCTTCCTCAGAAAGCTGTTCTTCAAAAATATAGAATCCAATAACTTCCAACAATTCATCTAGGGTTAAATTCAAATTTTCTTTAATTCTAAGAATATCGTGGTAGGTTACATTGACAAGGGTCGTTTTATCTGTACAGCATTTTCCACATCTTGTACATTCAAATCGAAATTCTTTTATTTCTGATTTGTTGTTTTTACTATTTTCCACAATCTCTAAAATAAAAAAAAATATTTGTTTTTTGTGTTTTTAAGTTATTCTTGTTTTAATTCATCTGGGACAAAAGGTATTATTATTTGCTTTTGGATAATGGATTCAATCGCTTCAATAACTAAGTCTTTATTTTTTTCATGAACCAATTCTACAATTGTTTTTAATAGAAAAGGTTGTTTTCCTTTTGCTGTTGAGTAAATAACATTGAGAACTCGGGTTTCCAAGCTGGAATGTTCCTTATCAGTTTTAATTTTTGCAGTTTTGTTGGGAGGTGAGATCTTAAAGTACTCTTTATAATATAGCTCGAAATATTCGTTGAGAATAGGAGGGATAGACTGTTAAAAACGAAATTATTAAGATACTTAAAAAGAGTAGATTTTTTATTGCGAACCTTTTTCTCAAATAACAATCTCTCATACTAATCCCCCATGAGTTAGCGTTTGTGACTGAGTTTATTCAAATTTTTAAATTCATAAAGAAAAATTTGATAATAAATAATTTTAGGTAAAAATCCTATAAAATCTCTTTGGAAGATAGTAAATAAAGCGAATATATATCAGAAACCAAGACTTAGGTTTCTATAGGGGGAAAATGCCCCATATGAACGCTGTCATTATAAACAAGGGCAGAAAGGTAAGTGCTAAGGTGTTAATCGTGGTTATAATTATGTTCATTGCTGGTCCCGCTGAATCTTTGAGGGGATCTCCAACAGTATCACCTATAATAGCCGATTTATGAGCAAAGCTCCCTTTACCCCCGAATAATCCATCTTCAATACCTTTTTTCGCGTTATCGAAAACCGCACCACTGATGCTCATAAATAAACCAAAAACTAAGCATCCTATTAAATTCCCGATTAACAATCCTGCAACAACCATCGGACCGAATAAAATACCCATTATAATCACAATGAAAATAACGCTTAGTACAGGTTTGAGCATATATCTTAAAGCATTATGGGCGGAGATATCAATACAGCGATCGTAGTCAGGTTTACTCGTATTATTTCCTTCCTTGAGACCAGGTATTTCGTCAAATTGTCTTCTTACCTCTGTAATCATATCTTCTGCGCCTCTTTGAACAGCTTTCAATATCATAGCAGTAAATATTACGGGAATAATTACACCCGTAAATATTCCTAAAATAATTAACGGATTAAATAGATCCAAATAATCAAAAATGTTGATTAATTGATCAGTTGGAATTCGACTGGGTAGCTCACCCGCAAAAGCGTGGGCAGATAATAAAAAAGTCAGAAACATAACAATACTACTAAATCCTCCACAAATTAAGGCAAATCCTTTAGCTACGGCCTTCGTAGTGTTTCCAACCGCATCTAGGCGGTCTAAATTACTTCGCAATTCTGTTGGCATATTATCCTCCTCACCCCCCATCTGCACAATCCCCGCTGCGTTATCGCATATTGGACCAAATGTGTCGAAACTTAATATGGTACTAATAATACTATCACTTGCAACAGACGCCATATTTACCCCCCATATACCAAACGCTATAAGAAATATGGTAGGTGAAATACTTCGTCCTAAAATATTTTCATCAGGAGAATTAAGTAGTTTAAAAAAGTAAATTTCCCCAAAATAATAACCGAGTAAATAGGAACCTACGATTGAAATACTAAATATTAGGATTGGAAAGAAAACTGACGACAAACCCGTCGATAGACCAGATATAATATTCACAGAAGGGCTATCAAGGGAGGCTTTTGCGACCTTCATCGTAGGTTTATGTTCAATGCTTGTGTAATAAGTCGTAATAATAATTGTTATAAAAACTGCAATAAGTCCTATTAATCCCGCAAAGAATAAAAGAATCCCATAAATTCCAAAGAACAAAATAGATATAAAGAACATTAAAACACCATTAAATAAGGTGGCAGATATAAACACTTTCCATATACTCTTGGAAGAGTTATTAAAGTCAATTTTAAGAAAAGCTGTCGTAAAGAAAAGTGAAAACATACCTAACGAGATAAGCGTGAGATCAGAAATAATAAAGATAGGATCGCCAACGAGAATAAAGATGGTTAATCCGAGGAGCATCCCTCCCACGGCATCAGATGAGGCACTTTCAAATAAATCTGCACCTCTTCCTGCGCAGTCCCCAACATTATCTCCAACTAAATCTGCAATAATCGCAGGATTTCTTGGATCATCTTCTTTAATGTTATGTTCATATTTTCCTACTAAGTCAGCTCCCATGTCAGCGGACTTTGTGTAAATTCCGCCTCCCACTTGGGATAAAAGTGAAGATACACTTGCTCCAAAACTAAATCCCGTCATTAAATAAATATTACCGCTAGTTAAAATAAGAATGAGCCATATCCCTAGAACAAACAAACTGATGTTCAATATACCAGTTATCATCCCTCCAAAGTATGCTAGTCGAAACGACTCGTTAGGGTCGTCTATCGAAGCTTCAATAACAAGGATATTCGCTTTTGTTGCTGCTCTCATACCAATATAGCCTGCGAGTAAAGAACTCAACGAACCGAGCAAGAAGATCAATCCCGTAATAAGAAAGCCTACGAATGGATTATCAAGAAATTCTATACCTGTTAGGCCAACAGGTACAAATAAAATAGCTAAGATGATTGAAAGCATTTGCGCTTGATCTTTTAAATATACTTTGGCTCCATGTTGAATATAAGAGGCAATCTCTCTCATTTTTTTTGATTTTTCTTCCAAAGAATTGAGTTTTCGGAACACAAGAATCAACACAATAAACGAGGAGATCAGAGAAAAAGGTATGAGTACAAAAAGAGAAATAAAAAAGACAGGATTTGAGGCAAAATTAAAAAGCTCTTCTCTAAACCTTACTATAACTGGTAAATCGTGTAGCATAAATAATCATTGCTTCCTAATAAATTAAAATAATACGAATTATAGTAGAAAATACTCCTTAAATTATAAATTTTAATTTAAAGTAAATTTCAAGCTAATAAACTTTGCGTTTTTTAAAAACCTAAGTCTATATTGCCTTCTTAACATTATTGTAGAGTCGAGCATAAACATTACATCTTAGATCGAATTAAGCAACCATTCTTCCTTTAGAATTGTGATCATCTCTTCTTTTTCATCGTCTGGAAGCTTATCAGTTTGTTTTCCCGCATTATGATATTCCAGTCCGTTGCTTAAGTCGTAAAATTCTTTAATTTGAGAAATATTGTTTTTGAAATTTTCATCTTCTAAACCATCGATAACACTTTCGACATCATCTGTTAAAGAAATGTCTTTATTATTTAATTCTTCTGAAGATTTTAACCTATTTTCCCTAGAATTAATTATTTTTAGTATTAAATCTATCTTAAAATCTTCATTCATTTTTAGAAAAGTGAAAATTTACTCAATTTAACAGAAAATCTGTTCTATCTTATACCTATAATATAATAAAGAGAAAAGAGCTATATAAAGTCGATTATTTTTTCTCTTCTATTGATAAAAAATTAAAAATGACTATTATATTTATGAAATATTTCTTCCATTTTTTCTAATAAAAGAAATTTTGCGTTAAATCAGTTGATTTGCATTTTCACTTATATTTGTTCCAATTCTTGTGGAAGATATCCGTAAGTATTGTAAAATCTCTTTTTTACATCCGTTAACTCGTAATGATGTGTTTGGGCTCCTGTCGTTTCTATAACGAAGGATGAAATTACAGACCCAAATCGACACGAATCTAATAACGTCATATTAAGGGCTAATGCACTAAGTATTCCAGCTCTATAACCATCTCCCGCTCCCGTAGTGTCTAATATCCCTTTTTCTGGTTGACATATTGGAATATCAAATGAGAAAATTTTACCATCTTCGTCTTTATAACTCAATTCAGAGCCCTCAGCTCCTTTTGTAATAATAATGGCTCTGGTTTCTTTTATAATATCATCCATAGTCAAATCTGTTTTATTCATAATCTGTGTAATCTCATACTTATTGCCGATTAAAATATCGGTCATTTTAATTGCATTTATCATTAAATCTTTTGGAAATAAAGGAACGACTTGACCGGGATCGAATATCATAGGAATGTTCAATTCCTGTAATTGTTCGGCAAAACTGTACATAGCTTCAACGCTCTGGGTAGAATTTATAGCATATATGTAATTTTCAGGGTCAGAAATTTTCTCTCTTAAATCTATTTCTTTACATTTATCTAATGCTCCTCCGTGAAAAATAATCATCTGATTTGCTTTGACATCGTTAACAATATAGCAAGCAGCAGTATATAAATTGTCGTGAACATCTACACCTAACTCAATGTTTTTGAATCTCTCCATATGCTTTTTATATCCTAAATGTTCAAAATCTCTTCCTACAGACCCAAAAAGATGAAATTTCGCCAAGTTTAACAATCCAAGATTATAAGAGATGTTCCCCGCAGTCCCACCAAAATGCTGGATCCTACTATTAGCAGTAATCGTACTTTGATATTCTCCTTTTTCGTGATCAATAGATACTGCGTTTATGAAGTCTTCGTCAAAGCCCATAATATAATCAAACGCAATCGATCCTAAAATAATAATTTTTCCTTTACCAGTGCTCATTTCGAACAACTATGAATTTTATTTCATAAGTTAAGTTACATAAGATAACGAAAAATTGATTATATTAGTTTCGAGAATGTTTCTGGAATCGCTTATATTACTTAATGATTTGACATAAATTTGATCAAATATTTTTCGTAAAAAATGGATAAATTAATTGCAGCCATCAAGAAATTAAAAAAAAACGACATAAGGAGCATAGTAGAAAATAAGATAAAAGAGTTCGAGGTTATAAAATCAAATGCTCCAGAAAATATTTTTATAGAGCTATGTTTTTGCATTATGACAGCAAATTGTGGAGCAGAAAAGTGTATTGAAGTTCACGAGAATATAGGTAAAGACTTTCTATCCTTGGATCAAGACCAATTAGCATCACGATTTAAAGAATTGGGATATCGCTTTCCAAACATAAGATCAAAATACATAGTCGAAGCAAGAGAAAAGACAAGCGATTTATTTAGCTTGATTAAAGAATACGATGACGAAGAGGAATTGAGAGAATGGATCGTAAAAAATATTAAAGGAATTGGATATAAGGAAGGCAGTCATTTTTTGCGAAATATTGGATTCAAGAATTATGCTATTATTGATTTTCATATTGTCGATTTGTTAAC
>WJKD01000535.1 GCA_014729315.1 Promethearchaeota archaeon
GAACAACATTTTTTGGTGGACTAGTTTTTGAAGAAGAAGATGTAGATATATTTGGTCTAGAAGAGATTGATTTAGCTTTTTTCGTAGTTGATTGGGTTTCAGGTTGCATTTTAGGTGTAGGAGTTGATGTGGTTTTCTCTGCTACAGCTGATTTCTTGAGGTTCTTTAGTGCCGGAGAGATAGATTCTTTCTTTTTCTTATCCACTTTCACGATTTTTGGAGACGTATCAGGAATTTCACCACGATCGTACATTTTTTCTCGTTCGACATTTCTAATATACCTCATATCGGCTAACTTTTCTTTAACTTCCATCGATTTGAAATTAAAAGTCCTTAAAAATTCTCGGGGTTCGTCACCCTGATCGACGGATACGATCTTACAACGATGAAATGCTGCTTCTTTAACTAGTTCCTCTTGGAGTGCACTAGCAACTCTTGAGCTTATAAATCGCTTCCTCACGTGGGATTTTGAACCTTTCCAGATAAATATTCTTCTAATATCTTCTTTAACTATTACGACAACTTGTTCAGGATGTAAGATATTCTGACCGTTATCTTCACGAAAATAGTCTTCGGTTATGTTTAATCGCTGTCTTTCACCAGAATCATTTAATTCGTAAACCATGAAATAATCGTAACTGTCTGACATTTTTTCTTGGTTAAATAAGTAAAGTTGTGATATATAATTATAATGAAAAATATAATTCTATTCTTTTAAACAATTTATAAATTATACCTATAAAAATTTTAGTTCTTCAAAAAATAGTGAATGATTGGGATCTTTTGTTAGAAAAAATTCTACATATAACTAGTAAAAAAATGATCTCGTTAAAAAATAATAAAATCAAACCTAAAATGAAATGTGATTTAAGAAGTGAAGCTTTTAATTTGTATTTTATTGATCGTGCATCACATTATCAATGCTGAGCACAAAACCTACTAATATCCGTCTATCTGTAGTATTATCGTGGATTCTTAAAGCGTAGGTGTCCTTAAAATCGAACATACCTCCCAAGAAGATATCCCGCCATCTATCAGCTTTTTCTATCTCTGCAATAATTTCACCGCTAGAGAGATCTTTTACCTTGAAGGAGAATCCCATAAAATTGCCGACAGCCTCGTACCAACGATTACCTTCGGGATCTTCCAAATAGAATTTTGGTTTAAACAATGTGAGAATCTTCTTTTTTATACGAGCAATAAGATTACCCTCGGGATCTTTGAGATCTTGGGCGCCTCGTGCTGAAATCAATTTGGCGTGAATAGTCGCAGCAACAGTCCCGTCTAATTCTCTGAGTTCTACCTTTCTTCGAATGCTTAAAATCTTCCTTTTCATCTTGCCTATTACATTTCCATCTTTATCCAAGATGTCTCCAGAACCCCAGTCCCAATAACCTTCTTTGAGTATGTAATAATTACGATTTAAGTCAAATAATCCTCCATTTCCAGTAGAAGGCGCTGGTTGGAGTGCAGATGCTGCTTTTGATTTCTCTTGTTTCTCTTCGATATTTTCTGGTAGCTTAGATCCGCAAGATTCGCAGAAATTCTGATTTGGGCGGACTTCCGCACCGCAGTTTGGACAATTCAATTTTTTTCCCTTACTTTTTTTCTAGTTGTATCCATTTCATAATTTCGATTAAATTAAGCAAGAATTGGTAATATTGTCTTATAAATTTAAGCTATAAACGATAGTAATAATTTTTTAGTAATTAATCCGAACCAATACAAAAAACATCAATTTAAATCTATAAAAAAAAAAAAATTCAACATAATGATTAAGTAAAAAAAAGAATTACTCCCACACAACCTTCATAATACTAGTTCTAGACTCTTTTTCTTCTTCTATATGAACAACAATGCAAGTGTGTTTAAAGATTCTTTCACAGATTCCTCGAATGAATCCCTCATAAAGATCTGGGTAGATGTGATAAAGACCCTCGATGATTATTATTTTTATAAGACCTGCACAGACTCCAAGACTTCCTATTCATCCTTTTCTCTCTTTTCCTTTTACATTAAAAGATGTAGTTTCGTTAAGTTTATTGTCGAAATCAGCTGGATTTTGACAATCTTTAAATAAATTGGTTCTTTGATTTAGTAATGTATATCCCTTTCCAAGAGCTATTGCCGCTGGACTCAAAGCTTTAATTTATTCAGCAAAAATTTTAGTGGAACCCAATTACTGAGTTTTATCTTCGTGATGTCGAAGAATAAGTTTTTTACGACATTTTGTGCAACCTCTGGGATTGAATTCTTTTAAAATTTCGTTTATCATTATTAAAACATTCCTCTTGAGTCAACACCCTCGTTTCCTATAAGCATGAATTCTTACCTTTTTATTTAATTAATTTAAATAAGAATTTATTATATAACAAGATCGTTTATATCTCATAATTAAAATTCCGCAAGTGAAGATAAGCAATAATCTAAAATTTTTGATAACCGATAGATTTCTAAAGCAAGATTCAAAATATTTTAATTCAATAAGATTTAACTAATGTTTAACTAAAGTATTTCACTAATGCATATAATAAAAAGTGTAAATTAATATGTCAAGTATTCCGTCTCTTCTTAAACATAAAGATTATATAACTCTCATCGGCACGACGTTAGGTGTAATCGCCCTTATATGTGCTGTATTAGGAACTAGAACTTTTGTATCTGTTGGATTTTTTCTCATCTCGTTAACATTAGGAACAGATTTATTAGATGGGTTTATCGCTCGCAAAACTGGTACGGTAAATAAAATTGGTATTGAATTGGACTCGTTGTCTGATTCTCTAACATTCGGAATCGCTCCATCGATTCTTATATTTCAAGCTTTTAAGAGAGGAACACCTTATGATATTTTCTTAATTATTGGTTGCGCTTGTTTCGTATACGGAGCGATCCTCAGACTTGCCAGATTTAATATTACCGTTGAAGAAGAACCGGGATACAAAGGAGTTCCAACACCATTGAGTTGTTTAATGGTGATCACATTTTTTTACGCAAATTATTTCTATGTGTTAGCTTCAGGGGATCCAACTTATCCGTTTATCGATATTTCTTACTATGCAGTTCCGGTAATAATGATTTTAATAGGCTGGTTTAACATAACAACATATATACAATTTAAAGAGAAGGGCAAAGGGGTCTACATTTTGTTCCTCGTATTTGCTCCTCTATCTCCCATTTTTGGCATTGTGGGATTATTATTAACTAATTTCGCTGTTTTAATCTTTGTTTCTTTCTTTTTCTTAATTGCTTTTTTCTTTTTAATTGGATATGTAATCGTTGGTTTCGTAATAAACGCAAGAAATAAGAATTAATAGATTGGCGAATTAAACCACTGGATTTCATAAGCAGATCTTAATTAACTTAGAGATTATTAACAAATTTATAATAGTCTTTTCTTCCACGATTCAATCTCCTTCTGAATCTTCTTAATGTCTTCTTGATTAAGGATTTCGTCTTTTAATTTATAATCATTGATTATTCTACTAATATCGTGTAAAGTGACGGAAAAACCTTTTTTCTCCAAGATAATGTCAGCAATTTCTTGCAAATTAGCACTAAATTGATTACCCTTCATTTGATTTAGAGTATTAATAAGAGTTTGAAATGCTAAGTTTATTTGTTTTGCAACTTCTGGTCTTGTTTTTGGTTTATTAATCTTTGGGGTTTCTTTAGATAACTGATCTTTCTTTTGAACTCCTTTATCTAATTGATCTGACTTAATTACCTTAGTTTTTTCCATAGTTTTCGCTTCTAGATCAGATTTAGTCGTTTTTGATTTCGGTATAATTTTATGCGGTTTCTCCAAGAGGATAGTATCTAACTTCTCAGATGTGTCATGCTGTTTTTTGCTTGGAAATTTATCCAATGGCATTGTTTCTTTTGTTATATACGCCTTCCCTTCACCAGCTAACCAAACCGCATCAATAATCGGATTTAATAATTTAATAAAATCCTCATTGTTTGTAGCGATTCCTAAAAAATCGTCAAAATTTTCCTTCGAATTGTTTTTCAGTAAACCCATTATTAATAGTTTTTCGTCGCCATTCACTAAGATGATGTTTTCGTTGGATATTTTTTTAAATGTTATATTTTCAAGTTCGTTTAATTTTTGAACTATACTATTAGAATGAGGATCTGCTGAAGCAATTTTAACGCGAACATTGTCAATTCTGTCAATAAACTGTTCTTTTCTTATGTAATCTTTAATTTTTGGGATTATAATTGTTATTTTTTGGTTAGAATTGGAAATAACATTTAATAGTTCTTCTTTAATTTTGTATTGACTATTAATCTGCCACAATTGATCGATAGCGATATTTTTGACTGCATATTCATTATTGACGAAATCTTTCAGTAAATTCTCAATTGGAATATTTAAACCTGCTACTTGGTTCAAAGAGTCGTAGACAATTTCCTTTATGTCCAAGAGAATTGTATCTTTTAGAGCTTTTTTTCTTTTTTCTAATGTTTCAATTTCACTCTCTATGGATCTTTCTAACGAATTTATTTTTTTCTCAAAACTACGAATCAGATTAGCATAAAGGTTATTCAGTTCTTCAATAGTTCTTTCAGATGTGTTTAATCTCTTTTTAAAAGGGTTAAGTATGTTATTATCTATAGGCTCCTTAATCTTATCGAATTCTTCCTCAATTAACTCATTTAGGTTGACACTGAACTCGTCAAGCATAGTCTGTAGGTTAGATTTAAACGATTCTTCTATAATTCTTATAATTTCTTCCAATGTTTCTGTTTTTTTAAATTCTATAGTTTTTATGTTGTTGTTGATTTCTGTTTTTATCGTTGTTAAAATTTTAATGAGATTTGCAAATTGGATTTGAGTTATCCCCTTAATTTTTTGATGAAGATCTCCAAAAATCTTCTTTAAAGGTGATTCTAATTCCTTAAACTTTTCAATTTTTTTAGCCTTTTTGATTAAATCAGCAACATCCTCTTTCTGAATGAAAGTATCTTCATTAAAATCCTTTTTTATTTCATTAAATCTATTATATAATGAATTAAGGTCTATCTTCTCTTTCTTTGTAAAAATTTGATTTAATGAATTTATCATAAGACCATAGACAGCATCTTTAATGTTCGGTAGATTAGAATTAATGTTTAAGTAATAATTTAGAATTGGATTAAAAGGGGGAATAGCGAAATAATGCAACAGGATCTCGGAACTCTTTGGGACTATTTTAACTAATAAATCAGCATCAGTTAATTCTTTAATTACGAAAGAAA
>WJKD01000536.1 GCA_014729315.1 Promethearchaeota archaeon
ATATAGAGATAAATAACGCCATTCTTGGAGGCAGAATATAAATGCCTTCCCGCAGAGGAGACGGGACTTTAGTTTTTAAGATATGCTTCTATGGACCAAATAGTCTTCATTACGAAGGCTAGGTCAAGCCTTGGAGGCAAGACTACAGCACTTGAATGGGTTTATAACAAGGAAGGATTAGCTTCTGGTGATATGCAGCAAATTCAAGACCCGACGGGAAGAACCTTATTCTTTGACAGAGTGGTCGCCCGAGTATCGAATGTAGTCTTCCAAGTATATACAGTTGCCGGACAACGGCGCCACAAGTTCCAACGACAAACAGTCCTTAAGGGAACTGACGCAGTTATTTTTGTATGGGATTCGCTTATTGATCAATGGCAAGAAAACATTTGGTCGTTAAAAGAGCTCTTGAAATTTTACGGAGACAAATTGATTCCTCCAAATCCCGACGATCCAACTCCTGAAGTTCCTCTGGTTGTTCTTGCGAATAAACGGGACTTAGAGGATATTGTCGATGTATCCAAGATCCGACAAGTCTTAGATACCGCAAAGTTAAATCACACATTAATCTACGAGACGATTGCAATCACTGGAATAAATGTCAAGAGAGCGTTTGTGTACGCAGCCCGACAAGCAGTTCTGAATCATTATAAAAAGTTATCCGGGAAGTCGATGGAAGAAACTGCGTAAGTTTATTTCTCCTTTTTTCTCTATTTAATAGTCTTTCTATGTAAAGTTTTAAAAATTGTTGTCAAAGTTAATTTAATATTAAAAAAGATAACAATTTCAGTCAGAATTAATGTAATTCAAACTAATTTAAAGCTGAATAATTTTGGGGTCAATTTTTTCTTTGGAAATTCGTAAATATCCGTAAGAATTTATATCTGTAAATTTTTTATCTGTGGGCGTTCCAGGACAGAGGTAGAGTTTTCCATCCCTCCATAATTCGTTATAAGGACGGTGAACATGGCCAAAAATGATGATATCGTAAGGTTTCAAATCGTGGTTTTTATTGAGTCGTTTTATAATTATGTTCGGTCCACCTGTTCCGTGCGTCATAAATATCTTATGACCGTAAAGTTCTAGTTCTATAGTCTCGGGTAACTCTTTCCTTAGTTTACGATCATCCATATTACCTTGAACAGCAATTACCTTTTCGTTGCCAAAAATATCCTTAAATTTCTGATAAACGTCGTGTTTATCAAAATCTCCAAGATGGAAAAGATAATCAATATTGTTTTGTTTAAAATCGTCTATAATTTTCTTGGGAAGATCTGGTTCTCGAGAAGGAATATGCGTGTCCGATATTAATCCTATTAACAATTCGTCTTTATCGGGTGATATCAATTTTGATCTGAACTCCATTATAGATTGAACATTCTACTTCGGACTTGCATTGGAAAAAGCATAAATAGATTATAAAATTTTTGATACTTTTCTGAGTCAGGAAAGAACAAGTTTTTAAGACCATTTTATAATTAGCAAGCTATTTTTCTGGTGAATTTACTTCTTCCTTATCAATTTCTTTAGAACATTTGCCAATTGCGGCAATGGAATCCTCCTCGTATAAATTGATCACTCTAACTCCCTTAGCTTTTCTATGCGTAATTCGAATCGAATCCACGGGTACGCGTATTACTTGTCCTTTTTCAGTACCTATTAAGAGATCCTTCTCTTTAGCTATTCTGATTGCGATGACTTGATCGTTTTCATCATCGTTTAAGGATATATTTATTACTCCTTTAGCGGCTCTTCCAGTTTTTCGATATTCTTCTATTTTAGTTCTCTGTCCGTGTCCATTCTTTGTTAAAGTGAGAATAATATCGTCATCTGTAACAAGGAGAGTATCAACAACCTTATCTCCTTCTCTTAAATCAACTGCTTTGACGCCCATCGAATTCCGTCCCAATTCTCTAAGTTCTGATTCGTCGAATCTTACAGCGTAGCCCATTTCGGTAGCAACAAATATTTCTTGGATTTCGTTAGAGAGTTTTTTAACGCTTACCAATTGATCGTCTTTACGTATCCTTTGAGCTCTGATACCTGTGGATTGTATTTTCGAGAATAATCTAAGAGGGGTTTTTTTGATGGTTCCATTTCTCGTGGTCATTACGAGCATTTCATTGGTGTTAAAGTTATTTATAGGTATCATTTCTGAAATAATCTCTCCATCGCGTAAAGGAATAAGATTTACAATAGGTTTCCCTTTTGCGTTTCTTTTTTGTAGAGGGATTTCGTAAGCTTTCATCGAATACACCCTTCCCTTAGAAGTGAAAAATAAAATTGTATCGTGCGTCGAGCATACAAAGAGATCAGTAATAAAATCCTCGTCGTCGACCGTCATCCCTCTTTTGCCACGACCTCCTCTCCTTTGTGTTCTATAGACTGCTAAAGACATCCGTTTAATATAATGATTTTTAGTCATTATAACGATTGTAGGAACATTTTTGATTAAATCCTGTCTCTCGATGTTTAATATATCCTCTTGGATAATAATCTCCGTTTTCCTCTCGTCGCCGTATTTTTTACTGAGTTCGGTTAATTCGTCTTTGATCATTTCTAACCGAATTTTTCGGCTTTCCAAAATTTTTTGGTATCCCTCAATTTCCTTTGTCAATGAGTCTTTTTCGTCGAATAACTTTTGTTGTTCTAAGTTGGTAAGTCGAGACAATGGCATGCCTAAAATTGCTTTAACTTGAATTTCAGAAAGATTGTATGTTTTCATGAGCGAATCTTGCGCTTCGGTGGTATCTTTTGATGATTTGATAATACGCACTACATTGTCAATGTCATTTAAGGCGATAATCAATCCCTCAACTTTGTGCAACCGCTTTTGAGCTTTCTT
This sequence comes from Promethearchaeota archaeon, assembly GCA_014729315.1. The sequence goes on from WJKD01000536.1 coordinate 2,846, forward strand.
AAGTTTGAATTCTGTTCTTCTATAAATAACGATTAACCGATGATCAACATATTCCGTAATCAGTTCTTTAAGATTTAAAATCTTAGGCTGCTTTCCGTCATTTATTAGAACTAAGTTGATAATGTTAACGTTCTTTAGAAGCCTCGTACGTTTATACAAAATGTTTTTGATAATTTGTGGTTGAGCTTTTTGCGTAATTTCCAAAACTATCCGCATTCCTTTTCTATCAGACTCGTCTCTTAAATCTTTAACATCTTTTAATTTTCCATCTTTAATGAGCTTCGCAATTGACTCAATCAATTTCTTTTTGTTTACCAAATAAGGAATTTCTGTTATGATAAGTTTTCTCTGATCCCCTTTTTCCTCTAATTCCGTTCTGCCCCTTAAAACAACTTTGCCTAGTCCGCTAGCGTAAGCGTTATATATTCCACTAAGATTAGTAATTACGCCTCCAGTAGGAAAGTCGGGACCCTTTATGATTTCCATGAGTTCCTCGATAGATATGTCGGGGTTATCGATGGTAGAGATAATCCCGGTGCATACTTCCATCAAATTATGAGGAACCATAGAAGTTGCCATTCCAACAGCAATGCCCTTTGTTCCGTTGAGCAAAACATTGGGAAGTTTTGAGGGCATATATCGGGGTTCGACCTCACTTCCGTCAAAATTTGGCTGAAAATCTACGGTTTCTTGGTTAATGTCTCCGATTATCTCTTCGGCGATTTGAGAAAGGCGTGCCTCTGTATTATGATTAATAAAGCCGTTTGCTACGAAAGAATGACACTCAGAATCAACTCGAATCGAATAAACCCGTTCTTCAGGGAGTTTTTTAATTGATTGGATTTCTTGAAATATATAATTATCCTCAATAATTCCCTCCAGCAATGTATAATCTTTTTCTTCAACTAAAGTTCGAATATAATTAATCTTATTCCTAAGTGATGAATATCGATCGATATTTTGTTTTTGAAAATATTCATTAAATCTATAATTATATTTCTTTTTAAAATAATTACCTAGATGAGGGATATAATCAGTCTTACTAAGTCTTGTCTTATCATTATTACAAATTTCTTCAAGTTTTTTATTTTTTCTGTCTGAAAAAAAACCAATTTGGTTAATAAAAGCTAATTTTGAATCCATCCCGAGTATAGTTATTCGAAAAGTATCACTCCTGGGATCTAAAATAAGATGACTTGTCAAAATTCCAAAATTGAGTAAAAGGATTTTCAATTGACTGAGCAATTTTACACTTTTTGACACATAGGTTAAGTTGGATGACTTGCCACCATGTCTTGAATCTGTGGCAATTTGGATCGATCCATCTCCCTCAAATAAACCACGTAAAAAGGACGATACGACACTTTTACTTGATCTTAAAATCGAAAAAGGAATTTCTTTCTCATCCGATTTTACGGGAGTTAGTCCAATACTATATAAAAAATCGAGAGCATCTCTATAGTGTAATGAAAATTCTTTCCAACCCTTATATTCGTCCCTTTCATAGACAGAAATTCCTGGGAAAGACTTGAGCAATCCTTGCTTAACTTTTTCATAATAATAATAATTCTTGTTATTAAAGGAGAGTCGTTGTTGCTGTGTGTCAGAAATACTCCCCTCAGCTACGAGTGCCCCCAATGTGAATGCTAAATCTTCAGTGATTTCGGTCGGAAAATCAATATCACTTCCATTTTCATTTACCTCTGGGATATGTCGCTCTGTAGAATAATTTTGTTTTGGAAATAATCCTTTTCGATTAATAATTATAATGTCATTTTCTGAAAGTACTCCTAATGTTTTCCAAATTTTTTTCGGTTTACCATTATTATCTGTACTCCAACAAAGAACAGGATGATTGGCTGATCCTTTAATTGTGTAACCTTGTTTAGTTTTTACTTGAATAATTTTATGAACTCCAGAATCAAAAAACATTGTAGCTTTTTTAGTGCTTCCTTCAAATGAGAGAATTTCAATATCAATATCGACCTCATATCCTTCAGAACGATAACTTAAAAGACTCTTATTAGTATCAAACTCTTGTGTTTGACCCCCATTTAGATGACATACAATTTTTTTTGAAATAGTTGAAGTATCATTTTTTATGTAATTAGAGAGTTCTGTAATAGGCATTAATCCCTCCTTTGTCAGTAGAAGAGTATCCCCAGTAACACAATATCGCATTGCTGCTGGCGGATCGCCGTCAACGGAACCGAAATTGCCTTGAGGATCGATCAATTGGTATCTCATCGAGAAGTCTTGAGCCATTCTGACTAAGCTATTATAAACTGCTTGGTCTCCGTGCGGATGGTACTTTCCAAGCACCTCTCCAACAATCCTAGCGCTCTTTACATGAGAACGGTTATAATTATAATTATTGTCAGCCATTGCGTAAATAATTCTTCTATGAACGGGTTTAAGGCCGTCTCTCACGTCTGGAATCGCTCGCCCTACGACAACAGACATTGCGTAATCGATGTAACTGCTCTTCATCTCGTCTTTCAGTAAAACTTCCCTAATCTCTTCTGTAGTCAAATAAAGAACCCTTAAAAATTTTTTAAAATACTTTAAAATAAATAATTAAATGTCTAAAACTTTTACATTCTTGTAATTGTTAATAATGAACTTTTTACGAGGTTTAACTTCTTTTCCCATTAATTGAGTAAAAATAATGTCTGTTTCGAGAAAATCCTCGTAGACGACTCGCTTTAATATACGCGTTTCTCGATCCATTGTCGTATCAAAAAGATCTTCAGGATCCATCTCTCCTAGACCTTTGAACATTTTCATCGTGATGGATTCGGTATTTTTGAGATTATATTTCTCTTTTATCTCTTCCACGATTTTATCTCGCTGACCTTCTGAATATGCGTATTCTCTAGTTTTTCTGTATTTTATCTCGTATAGAGGAGGAACCGCAAGATATAAATGACCGTTATCAATCAATGGGCGTAAATACCGAAAGAAAAAAGTTAATAACAATGTTTCGATGTGAGCACCATCTATA
>WJKD01000537.1 GCA_014729315.1 Promethearchaeota archaeon
GGACCAGATATCGGCGCGGTGATCTGCATCCTCACTCCGTGCCTGTTCCGGCGACATATATGCCACGGTCCCGATAGTGGTTCCGATCTTTGTCACTTTTGAGCCGCGAACTTTCGCGACTCCAAAATCCATGATCTTGACATTGTCGTCTTCTGTGATCATAATGTTGGCGCTTTTTATATCGCGGTGGACGATGCCTTTTTTATGGGCAGCTTGCAGACCCCCGGCAATTTGAATGGCGTAATCGCTTGCGGATTTGGGATTCAGAATTTCGGATTTGATTATGTCATTTAATCCCTTACCTTCAATATATTCCATTACAATGAACATTCCGTCCTCAAATTCTTCGATGGCGTAAATGGTGGCAATGTTGGGATGATTCAGCGCTGCCGCTGCTTTTGCTTCTATCACAAATCGTTCCCGCACTTCACGATCCACTGCAACAGCGCGCGGGAGGAATTTGATTGCCACCGTGCGATCCAGTTTGGTATCTTCAGCCTTGTATACATCACCCATTCCGCCGCGACCCAGCTCTTCTATGATTTTGTAGTGTAGTATGGTTTTGCTGATCATATTCTGCTCGAATTCATTATTTCAATTTCAAATCAATGCTGACATAAAATTTATCAAACAATTTGTAAATTGTCAAGCGAAATAAAATTCGATGAATTATATTTATTCGGTATATTTAGTTAAAATAATGAAAATTTGCTAATAGTTTTACTAGGAGCAGATTGATTTATTTATCAGGATCGAAAGTGGATTAGCCCGGGGATGATTATTATCGAAGGAGAATGGGGCTTGAGATAACATCCGCCTTGCGCACCCTGTCGCCGCTCCAGGATGCTAATCCCATGTTTGGCTAGGTGCTGTCGGCGCGTGTGTAAATGATCTCTGCCGCTGTTTTTCCTGCTATTGCCCAGTGCATTTTGTTCTGCACGGTTTTGAAAAACTGAATGCTCTTTTCCTCCATCGGGTCATAGTCGATGCTTGTGCATAAATGTCGGTAATCTTTTGATAAAACCGCCGCTCCGAGGTGCGAATATCCTGAATGCGGCGAAGCAGCTCGTCAAAGTAGTCAAACAGCAGGTCGGGATTTTTCAGCCTGTCGTCATCCAGCACGAACCCCTTGACCAGATATTTCCTGGCAAATTGTTTCATCCGGCGTGTAATCAGCCAGAGCACTTCCAACAGGATATTTTGATGGAAGGTAAATCGAATTCAGGAAATCTCAATCATCATCGGTTAAGTTGATTTCAATACCAATATCGAGCAAGAGATGTTTCATGGTGAGAATGTCGTGCGTCCTCTTGAGCTTGATGGCTTTCTCGACCAGAATAGATACTAATAGCTAAAAATATTTTGTAATAACCGCTTGAATCCTCATTGGAATTTGGATTCCTACGGTAAAATGGATAAATGAAATTGAAGGATTTTATCAATGGATCAAAAAGCAGCTTTCAGAATGCTAAAAAATATATAGCCTATTTAAGAAAAAACAAGATAGCTGTTGAAAAAGCATATATTTTCGGATCATATCCTTGTGCTGCTTTTTGCCGGCTTCGATCTTTTTCACCAGCCTGTCAAAATCGCTTTCATACGTTTTAAGGCGATTTTTTTGAAATGCGTCTTCTTCCGCTTCCGCACGTTCTTTTGCCGGGTCGTGAGAAAATTTTCCTGCATGATCCAGGATGTTCATAATCATCCACTGATTACTTTTGTAAAATTAATTTCTTTGTTTCTGAAAATTCACCTGCCCGCAATTTGTAAAGATATATTCCACTTGCCAATCCTTTTGGTTTCCATGCTATTTCATGCGCACCTGCATTTTGGAAACCATCTATTAATGTTTCTATCATTTGACCGGTGAGACTAAATACTTGCAATTTCACATTATTCGATTCATGCAAATTAAATCTAATCTTGGTCGATGGATTAAAAGGATTTGGAAAATTCTGATAAAGTATAAACTTTTTCGGACTAATAAGTATATTGGCTACATCGAGAGATGATGAATTTAAAAGTAAAGTAATTGTATTTGCATAAAGATTCGCAACAACAAAATCAAGATCACCGTCCTTATCGAAATCGGAGGCTGCAATAGATCTCGGACTATCAATATTTTCAATGACGACACTTTCTTCAAATACAATGTCTCCTTTATTCTCGAATATGGAAATCGTATTCGATCCCTGATTTGGAACAATCAAATCCAAATCATCATCTCCATCATAATTAAACAGTGCAACTGATTCTGGGATTTCGCCGGTATTCAGGGATGTGATCTTTTGAAAACCACCATATTTGTCATTTAAGTATATAGCTAATTTATCTGAAATCTCATTTGCCACAATCAAATCAGGAAATGAGTCATAGTTCAAGTCTCCTGTTCCAATATACCGTGGACCAGTATCAGTTTCAATTGATCTAAGTAATCCAAATTTACCATGACCATCATTTTCAAAAACAGATAAACTATTGTCGTCAATGTTCGCAGACAAGATGTCGAAATCTCCATCCAAATCGATATCCGATTTGGAAATAGACCTGGGTTGTTTGCCGACAGGTATATTTTCATTGACAATGAAATTGGCATCTCCATCATTTATGAGAAGCGAAATAATATTGGAGTCAATAATTGCCGATGCCAGATCAATATCTCCGTCGTTATCAAAATCGCCGTCAATAATCCATACTGGTCGACTATTCAATAGAACATCCGATGATTCAGAAAAATTACCCTGACCATCATTATAGAGTATTTTGATACAATAATATTGTTTAACAGCTACTGCCAAATCCAGGTCACCATCCGAATCATAATCACCAGCAGTGATTGAATAAGGTCTGTGACCAACATCGATAAGTTCGGTATTGGTGAATATACCACTATAAAGAATTGAAATATCACCCGAACTTTCGTTTGCCACACCAAAATCAACATCACCATCGTCATCAAAATCTCCCGAAGAAATTGACCATGGTCTAAAGCCAACGTTAATTATGCTTTCAACGATATAAGAACTGCTTTCCTGAGTTGAACCAATTGTAAATTGCCAACTATATGGCACTGACATTGTGCCACCCTCGACATTGTAAATTTGATTTGTAAGAGTAACTGAAATATTTTCTCCTATGAAAAAATCTTGATCTGGATCAAAGATAGCAGTCTTTGTGGAGTCTGAATATTGAATATCCTGGCTCAGATGGAGCCCACTTTGTGAACCATTTACTTTAATAGTCAAATCAGTTAATGATTCAGAATTGATATCCTGGTTAAACACGATGGTAATATCGGTATTCTTGCTGACATTAAACTCATTTGGTTTTGGAGAAATATTATGAATCCATGTTGCTGCAATTAACACTTCAAAAACGCCCATTAAAGCTAAGATGGCTATAAGTAACAAATTCTTTTTCATTTTACTTTCTCCTATTTATTTAGTATTTTGTTTGTACTCTCTTACTTATGATGTCTTTCTCAATCAGGATGGCTTTTAAATTAATTTTAACCGCTTGATTAGCTGCTACTTTCTTATATCGGGCGGCAATCCATTTTTTTTATTGCTTACCCTACAATTTTTCAATAACTTTCGTTAGTGATATTGAATTTCTTTCTCAGTCTTGATTCGCGCCGTACTTTTGTTAAAATTTGGCTTTTGCACTTTATTTTAAAGATAAATCGCTTGTTTTTGTCTTTTTGAAAGCATTCTTTGATAATTTTTCTCAAATGGTAGTTATTGTTAAAGCATGTATATAACAAGAAATTACGATAACAGCAGTTCTTATACGGCAAGTCCAACAAACTAAATTTAATAAACAATCCGCAATTTGTCAAGCCAAAAATTTGAATAATGTCACTTCACCTACTGATATTATCAATTCTTAATATTCAAGAAAATTCAACAATTGAATCACCCCACAACACCGGCTAAACAGGAGAAACATCTTTTCTCTTGCTTCATTCAAAAAAAAGTGATACATTACAGCATAATTTTTCGTTGTCATTTTTAACGAGGATCAATTATGAAATCGCGAAAAATCGGGTTGTATTTTCTTATAACTTTACTTATTTCTACGTTTTCAGGGACGGTTTTCGGGCAGTTGGATCCCCGCTTTGGTGTGGCTGGCGTTTCCGGGACGCAGCATCTGGGGCAGATCGGTCCCGAATGGTACCGCGACTGGAATGATTCGTATCTGCCGGACAATTCGCCCCCAACGGATAAACAGAAGATCTGGACCGTGGGCAAACTGAACTACCGCACAGACGATTTGGGAATGGACTGGAAATGGTACATTCTCGATCTGCTCGACCGCACGGA
>WJKD01000538.1 GCA_014729315.1 Promethearchaeota archaeon
ATGTACCCCATCTTAAATTAATATCAGAGACTATACCTGAAATGCCTAAATCGATTCTCGACATTAATGTGATTCCTCAAGATCTTGGGGAATTTATTCGTCCAATCAAACCTTCTCCTAAATCAATCACGATCAAATACAAAAATGTTAATCTTTTGTCCGAAAAAGCTTGTTCTGCTTGTATATCTACGGTATTTAATCTGATTAAAAACAATGAGGAATATATAAACTCTCATTTCACTCCCCAAAAACCATTGAATTTAGCAATTGGAAAGGGATTAAAAGAATCAGATCTTTATTCAGACACGTATATAATTGGAAATTGCACTTTCGATCATAAAAGTAAAGGGAGATTCATAAAAGGTTGTCCGCCCGTTGAGTCTAAAATTTTAAGTACGATTAAGGAACATATCGATTCTTAATATAATTTTAACAAATTTCTGAACTTAGCTAAACTTACATCTTGCTTTAAATATTGAGTTGAAATAGAAAAAAGAGTAAAAAAAATATTTTATTCAATTACATTTCCGCAATAAGCACAGAAAATTCCCTCTCTCCCGTTGATGGAGACACCACAGCTGGGACAAAAGGTAGCCTCTAAATTCTCTTCCAGCGAAGGAAGCATATTTTGCTGTTCCTCTCTGGGAGCGGGCAATTGTTCTTTTGGAATCGTCTTACTTGTTTTGTCTTCTAATTTCTTCTTAACTTCGCACTTCGTATAACAATGAAGGCAACGATCTGGTCTTTTATCTACATAATATAGGATATAAATAACTAAACCTATACCAGTAAACGCTAAAAGAAACGCTAAAAGAAAACTAAAATTCTCGCGCCTTGTTAGGACATTTTGCTGACAATTAGGGCAATACATTTTTGACATTATTTTATCCTCGCATTAGTATTATTTCAATTTCTATGAACTTAATTAAAAAAAATTGAAAATGATACTAAAATAATATTTAGTCCGATTTTTGCGTAAAAACACAATTATTACAATAAAAAATAAGAAAGTAACTTAAAAGTGAACTCAAATTTCGCTTCCGCAATTAGGACAAAATTTTTGATTTCGAGCATCCAATTGAGCTCCACATAAAGGACAAAATTTTGCTCTTTGACTTTCAATTTTTTCGATAGTTGGTCTAGAAGAAACGCTCGTTTTTTCTTGACTATAGGTTGCTTCGCGTTTGGGTGGAAGGTACTCAATTGGTTTAATACCTTGGGGAAGAGTTTGAGTTATCTTCGTATTACAGTGAATGCAGCGATCTTCCTTTTTTGAATAGTAGATTATGAGATAAATAAATAAACCTACTCCAAATGTACAACATAGCAAGATGATTGCTAAAAAAGTGTCTATTGGTTCCCGAACAAGTAGAACCCTTTCTTGACAATGAGGACAATACCCCGTTGGATTACTAGTGGGCAAAATTTGTTTAAATCTATTTAATTTAAATTGATAATATTTGTAAGGAATAAATAAACTTATTAATATATTATTTTCCTTTTGTGAATCTGTATTCTCTTAAACAAGCGAGATGCGTTTTACAAGCCAATGTCTAAATCTTGGTTTTTAATAACCTTTCCAATTTTCAAAAGACCTTCGCAATGAGGACAATATTTTTTCTTCTTGAAAGATAAATAAAGTAGTAATGGAATTAATCCGATTCCTATAGTGGATATGATAATTAGAAACCACAAAGATTTGTACCTACTCTCCATAGGTTTCTTAATGGGTTTTGGAATTGATCTTTCGCATGTTAAACAATAGGCAAAATCCTTTTTCATGGTATCATTCTATAAACGCAACAATAATTTTTAAACAATTTTATTTTAATTTAAAACAAACCTAAACTATACATTAGTAAATATTTTAACTTTCGTTTAAAGGAAAGAGAATATAAATAGAAAAGATAAATACTTATTCCCATAGAGTAAATATGAGACCAATTTTTTGCGTAATCGATGGCATAGATGGAGCAGGCACTACTACTCATAGTAAACTTTTAGTACATTATTTAGAAAACAGAGGTATAAAAACCCATCTTACCCAAGAACCATCTCACAACCCAATAGGTCTTTTAATAAGAAATATTTTGAAAGACGAAAATGTTCCTCCTGCAACTGATGCCCTTTTATTCGCCGCCGATCGAAATTTACATTACCATAACGAGATAAGGAAGAAACTAGACGAGGGATACACTGTTATCTCGGACCGATATATTGAATCGTCAATTATTTACCAGTCTCTGCAATCAAAAGATATAACGATAGATTGGGTTAAATCGATCAATAAATTTGTGGGAGAAGCGGATCTTACAATAATCTTAGACATTGATCCTCGGATCTCTTTGAAAAGAAAGAAAAAACAAGACTTAGAAAAATTTGAAAAAACGGAGTTTTTAGCTAAAGTAAGAAACCTTTATCTTGAAAGAGCGAAACAAAACGAATACCATGTAATTAGCTCTGACGACGAGATTACAATTGTCCAACAGAAAATTAAAAAAATTTTTTCTAATATTTTGAAAGAATAAGAAATAAATGAATTTATTTATATTTTTTAATCGGAGTAAAGGTATAAATCAAAAATTAAATTGAATAATATACAAATCAAAAGCAATTGAGCGAGACTAACGAACAATCAAATAACAGAATAACAACTCCGAAAAAGTTGTTTGACCATGTGAAAAAATTTAATTTCCCCAGGTTAGCTGGATCTGAAGGAGAAAAAAAAGCAGTCGATCTTTCGATACAAACCTTCGAAGAACTTGGATATTCGGAGTCTGAGATTCAAACAGAAGAATTTGAATTTTCCGACTTTTACTCAACAACGCTAATCAAACTAATCATGACCCTAAGCTTAACTTTCACGCTTATATTAATTTTTCTGTTATATATTTATCCTTGGGTAACCATCGTATTAATTGGAATAATGGCTATCGTGGTATTTCTGATTACTCGAGGATTAAGAACTCCCGAAAAAAAGAACTTTTGGGGCGAATATTTTGGGAATATCCTCGAAGCGACTAACGTGTTTGTTAAAATTCCCGCTAGTGAGATCAACGAATCAGAAGCAGGAAATATTGTAATCTCTGCTCATTTAGATTCCAAATCCCAATCTATTAAAACACTTTGGAGGGTCATAATCTATAGGATTTGGCTTTATAGTGGCGTTTTGTTGGGCGGTGTATTTATTTGGTTTTTGCTATATCAAATAGGTGTTATACAATTAGAAAGTCGAGTCTTTATGATAGGTAAACTTGAGATCGTAATAATTAATTTAGCTATCTGGCCTTTAACAATATTAATCGCAATTTCAAATATCGTTTTAATGTTTTTAAATACCCATAATAAATCTCCCGGTGCATTGGATAATGCTTCAGGAATGGCAATTGTCTTTGAGCTTAGCTCATATTTCAGAGATAAAGGATTAAAAAATTTCAATCTATGGTTTTGTCAATTCTCTGCTGAAGAACTTGGAACCATGGGTTCGAGAATATTTGTAAATAATCACGAGGATCAATTTGAAAAAGGAAAAGTCTATCAAATTAATTTTGATATGGTTTCTGCTGCGAAATCAAGAAAAAATCAAGTGGAGTATTTAAAATCTTATGGAGTATATCCCCGAAAGAAGATTGCTCCAGAATTAAGCGGATATTTAAATAAAGCTGCTTCAAAAAATAATATCAAAATTTACGGATTTCATTTATCTACGGGGGCACATACCGATTGCGTACCTTTCCATTTGAAAGGATATCATGCTATCGATTTAAGTACGAGAGCCGCTGCCCTTTATTCTCATAGTAAAGAGGACACTCTAGATAAAGTCGATCCTCAAGTATTAGAACAAGCTTGTATTCTTACTAAAGACGCTCTTTTTATGCTCGATCAAAATTTCAATAACGAAACTTAATTATAAGAGGAAATGTAAAAATGGGTAAAACTATTGCCGAAAAGATTTTATCTTCTCATACTACTCAAAAATCAATTTCTTCAGGTCAGTTTATTGAATGTGAGATAGATTTGATAATGGTTCACGAACAATTAGGTGGTCGAATTAATAAAGAATATGAAAAGTTAGAGCTTGATCATGTCAATGACCCGGAAAAGATTTTCTTTATCCTTGATCACTGGGTTCCTGCGCCTACTATATCAGCAGCTCAAATGCACCAAGAATGTCGATCATTCGCAAAAAAATATAACTTTATCCATAATATGGGAATTAATGAAGGAATATGCCATCAGGTACTACCTGAAATGGGCTTTGCTCGGCCTGGTATGCTTATTGTCGGGTCAGACAGCCATACTACAACATATGGGGCGTTTAATTGTTTATCAACAGGAATTGGAGCAACTGATGTTTCTGTTGTTTTTGCAACCGGGAAGTTATGGTTTAAAGTTCCCGAGACCCATAGAATCACTTTATCAAATAGATTAAATAAAGGCGTAATGTCAAAAGATTTTATTCTTAAATTTATTGGAGACGTGTCAACTAAAGGTGCCTTGTATAAGGCTCTTGAGTTTCACGGAGAAGGAACAAAATTCTTTTCTATTGACGGGAGAATGACCGTTTCGAATATGGTTGTTGAAGCAGGTGCAAAATTCGGCACTTTCCTAGCTGATAAAAAGCTTGAGCGCTGGTTAAGAAAGCGGACGAAAAAGCCATATAAATCAGTTGAGCCCGATGTAAAAGCGGAATACGAGAAGGAATATTATTACGATTTGTCCACGATCGGCCCTGGCGTAGCAAAACCCTCAAGTCCGGGAAATTTTGCAACGATTGAAGAAGTAGAAGGGTTTGAAATCGATCAAGCGTTTCTTGGAAGTTGTACTAATGGTAGAATGGAGGATTTAAGAATTGCTGCCCAAATCTTGAAAGGAAATAAAATTAATCCCCAAACTCGTTTAATAGTTATTCCCGCGTCCAAAGAAATTCAAATAAAAGCGCTTAAGGAAGGATTAATCGATATATTTATAAATGCAGGTGCTGTTTTTAGTCATCCTACCTGCGGAGCGTGTATTGGTGGACACATGGGGGTTCTTGGACCAAATGAGGTATGTATAAGTTCGACTAATAGGAATTTTGTGGGAAGAATGGGCGATCCAAGCTCGCAGGTGTATTTAGCCTCTCCCGCAACTGTTGCAGCCTCGGCATTAAAAGGAAAGATTACTGATCCTAGGGAGATTTTGTAAAAAATGAAAAATATTAAAGGTCTAGTTTATCTTATGGGTGATAATATTAATACGGACGATATAGTTCCTAGTCACACCCTAACGATGAGAAATTGCGAAGATATGGCGCAATGCGCTTGCGAAACAATAGATTCTAACTTTGCAAAGGTGTCAAAGACCAAAAATATAATTGTCGCTGGGGAAAATTTTGGTTGCGGAAGTTCAAGAGAAGAAGCGGTTACAGTATTCCAAATATTAGGAATTAAAGCAATAATCGCTAAGTCTTTTTCTCGAATTTATTTCCGTAATTTAATTAATCTTGGGATACCAGGAATAACCATGAATTGGAATTCTGAATCCTTTTCTGACGGTGATGAGATTGAAATTAGTATAAACGATGGATTTATAAAAAATAAGTCAAAGAATGAAATAATTTTCTTCCAAAAATTACCAGATTTCTTGACAGAAATTCTTGAGGAAGGAGGTATTCTAAATAAACTAAAGAAAACCTTAAAGACCTAATCGTTAATTAAGCTGCGAATCTCCTTTTGAATCGCTTTTATTCTTTTGCGCGATTTCAAAAGAATGTTGCTCCGACCGTATTTTTCAAACCATTTTTCAAATCTTTCGTCAATACTTACTTCTTGGCTTCCTGACATGTGTTTATCTGCTAAACATACAATTTTTTCTTCGATTGTTGTTGGAAGATAATCTTTATCAGGTAAACCAACTTCCTTAGCATCCGATTTGTCTAAACCTCCAAGAATATGTGTTTCGCAAATTCTTGCTAATTCCTCGCAAAATCCGAGTTTTCTAAGTATTTTACCACCCCAAAGAGCGTGCCGAAACCCATGGGTTTTTGCGCGACCAATATCGTGTAATAGGGCTCCAGCCAGTACCAAATTTTGATCAATATCTGCAGAATTTATTTTTTTTGCGATTTCTAACGCTTTTTGAGCTACTCTAATAGAATGACGTCGAACTGAATAAGGAACTTTCAGTTCTTTTAGTAATTGAATGCAATATCTTTTTCCGGGTAGATTGGCTGAAAGATTTTTGTTTACCATTTTGTTTACCAATCGAGAGTTTCAGATGAAATATTTAAGGTTTTCAAGATTAAATAATGTTGCAATGCTTAGATCTAATGAGTGGGCTAAATTTATTCAGTTATATTCTCAATTAGAAATTTTATTTATTAAAAAAAACTATTATACAATTTTAAGTTTTGTTAAGTTAATAATCATCCTAAATATCCCTATTTATTTTGACATTCTTAATTCTAAATTTTCTTGTCTCGTTGAATATTTAGATTCTAATAATCAGCGTGAAATCCTTGCATGCTTTTTATTAATAACTCAAGATCTTTAATGTTTATCAGAAGATAAATAATCAAGGATGAGATCGAACTCCAAGATTAAAAAATTAACAAGCAGGGATGTTCTCAAGAAAGAAGTATAATAATGATGAAAAATAAATTTAATAGTAGAATTAAACGAATCAATAAAAGCCTTCCTTTGAACTAGTTACAAATCCTCCTAAAGCACCGCCGCCCGCAGCTCCGATTAAAGAAGTAAAAATTCCTCCTACTGTAGATATTAATTGATTACCTTGGAACATTGACATTAAATCTTGCCCCGCGATTATGCTCAAGAGTATCCATATTAGTAGAATTATAACAAACGATAAAACTGAAGAGATTAACCCATTTCTAATTTCTCTGGTAATAGTACCACATATATATCCCGTAAAAAGCCAAGCTAATAAAGAGGGACCCAACAACAATGAAATTTTAAATTCTGAAGCAAGAAAAACTGCAAACATATTAGAGCTGAATTGCGAAGCAAGCATCATAACAATAATCATTAAAATGTCGTTGCTGAAATTATCTAGAATTACTTGAAGGCTTTCCCACATAGTAAATAGCGCTACAGAAATAAAGCTCAGTGCCGTACCAACAATGATAGCAATTATTAGACGATTCATACATTTACTCACGAAAAAATTATTGATATTCTTAAATAATATGATAATTTCGATTATTTAAATAATTCATCAATATAGGAAAATTTAAACTTTTTTTATCTAACTTCATTTTTTTCAAATTATTCCATACTTGCTATGATGATGGAGAGACTATACAGATTCAAAAAATACGATATCAATTTTATTTCTATAATTGGTATAGAAAAATGAACGGATATAAAGTAATATTATTAAGGAAATGATGATAGTTTTATTAGTTCGAACCTAGAAACGCCTATTATGACAAAATTTCGAAAAAATATTAAATTATCATAAATTTAAGAAACTATATCATAATTAATTACGAATCACAATAGATTTAGGTAAATATAGATTGGCTAAAAAGAAAAAAAACCCTAAAAAATCCGAAGTTGACGATCTTGACGAGGATGATCTTCTTGAGGATGATCTCTTAGTGGACTTAGATTTTGACGAGGATTTCGAGGACGATCTGGATCTTGAAGAAGAGTTGGACCTTTTAAGTCCAGAGGATTTAGAAGCCGAGATCGAGAAGGAAGAAAAGTTCATCGACAAAGACGAGGAACAAAAGAACTTGTTTCTAAGCTGTGGAATTCATATTGGGACTAAATTATTAACTGGTGATGCTCGTAGATTCATTTATCGACAGACTAATTACGGTTTGTTTGTAATTGATTTAACTCAAACGGAAGAACGGTTGAAGATCGCTGCTCGATTCTTAAGTAAATATGTTGAAGAGGGAAGCGATAGAGTTATTGTTTCTTCCGTAAGAAGGTATGGAAAGGAACCAGTAAAAAAATTCTGTGAAGTACTCGGATGTAGGGCGATTACGGATCGTTTTATTCCAGGTAGTTTGACAAATCCCCTAATCGATGATTATATTAAAGATGCTTCCGTAATTGTCATCGTAGATCCTCACGCAGACAAGGTAATTCTAAGAGAAGCTCAACTTGCACGCATTCCCGTAGTTAGCCTATTTGACACCGATGATACGCTTGCGGGAATTGATCTGGCTATACCTGCCAATAATCGTGGTAAAAAAGCATTGGGTCTCGCATTCTGGTTATTAGCGAGAACTATAATGCTTGAACTCGGCAAGATCTCGAGCGAGGACGAATTTCCGTTCACTGTGGAAGAATTTACCTCAAAGATTACACCTGTCTACAGAGAAACTTAAGTTTTCTTTCACTTATTAAAAAATAAGCCTCTCTCCTATCTATCATATTAATTAGGAGGAGAAACGATTTAACTTCTAAATAACAAATGACATTATTTATAACACTCATCTTATTAATTATTACTTTTCATTACCTATAGATTTTGGATTTTTGCTTAAGTTTTGTCAATTCTTTTAAATTATCGATAGAAAATTTTTAATCTTGTTTCAATTTCCAATATATAATTATAAGAAAAAACAATGTGAGGAAGAAATGAATAAGATCGTAGCATTTACGGGAAAAGGAGGTGTCGGGAAGACCACTTCTTTAGTCTTATTTTTAAAATATGCGACTGAAAGTAAAAAAGCAGAAGATATTCTCGTTATTGATTCCGATCCTGATGCTAATGTCGCAGATGTTATTGGAGAGAAAGTTGAATTTTGTGATACTTTAGGAGGAAAAATGAAAGTATTAAAGGATAAAATTCAAGGCTTCAAGTTATCCCCAAATCAACCCAAAAATCAGCTAATCGAATCTGATGTTTATAGTTGTTTAATAGAAATGGATGAATTTGATCTGCTTGAGATGGGTCGCCAAGAAGGCGAAGGTTGCTATTGCTTTATCAATGATGTACTCAAAAAAGTGATTGACACATTGTCTCAGAATTATGATCTTACTTTATTGGATTCTCCTGCGGGTTTGGAACATTTTGCTCGAAAAACCGGGCGTAATGTGTCTGATTTGGTAGTTGTTACTGATCCAAGCAAAATGGGTATCCACACTATGAAGCGTATCCTTGAAATTACCGACGAGCTTCAATTAAAATTTGAAAACATTTGGATTTTGGGAAATCGTTTTGCTGATGGATTGAAAAATGTTCTAAAAAAAGAGGTTGAAAAACTAAATCGATCCAACGTACAACTCTTAGGTTTTATTCCGAACAGCGACGAAATAAGTAAAATTAACTTAATGGAAGGGAATTTATTGGAAATTGCGAGCGAACTCCCTCCATATCAAGAAGCTAAAAAGATTTTTGCCAAAATCCTTTAAAAATTAAGAAGAAATTTTCAAACCTCTTTGTTTTTCATCAGCACATTTTCTTTTATAAATTTGAAAGAATGTTCTGCATTTTTTACAAAAGTGTAATATCTATAGAAAATATTTAAAAACCGAATTCTACTATTTATTCACTATACAAAATTGTAGTTTTTAATAAAAAATTGAAGGGTGAAAAATGAAAAAAGAAACTCTTTTAAAGGTTAGTTCTTTTTTAGCGCTCGTATTTTCATTTCTGGCTGCGATTTTTCTATTAATAACGCCATGGAGTTATTGGTGGTATTCTTATAGAGCTGGAGGGTGGCATTATTATGGATCTGGGACTGTAGGGGTTTGGACAGTAGGTGTTGGACCTTTTATAATCTTAACTTCTCTACTTCTCTTTATTTGTGCAATTATATCGATTTTAACTTTGATACCTGGAAAAATTAGGTCTAAAACGCCTCTATTGATTAGCTTAATTCTAGCCTTAGTCGCTTTAATATTAATAGTTATTGGTGCTATAATTACCGCTGCAATGATGGCAGGGGAAGATCTTTATTGGTCATTTGGTTCGGGTTTTTATGGAAGTATTTCAGGCACGATCTTAACGGTAATATTTACTGCAATCATGATTGTTTCTAAAGAATAAAACAGCAAGTTAATAATATAATAAAAGAGAAGAAAAAATTATAAGAATAAGATAATATACTTAACAGAAATATTACAATGATGTTTTTCAATAAAATATAGTTGAAAAGAAAAAATAGAATATTTTTTTTAATTTGTTATTCTTCCCATTTAATATCGAAAGTAGCTACTTTATCTCCGTCGATTGTTTCAATTTCTCTAGATATATGTACTCTGAGAATTTTGAACATATCAAACGCACCCCGAATAATTCCTTCGTTGAAATCATCTGGATAAGGAGCTTTGACTGACATTTTAATGTGATGATCGTTTTCCTCAAGAATCTTTATTTCGGGAACATCAGGTCCTCGCACATTAGCCTTATATTGGGCGTCCATAACTTTAAGAAGTCCCAATGGGGTTTCGATACCATCTAAGTCGTTAGTAGTATTTTTTACTGTAGGAAAGCATTTTTTTCCTATTACCATTTGTGCATCGGGGCTAAGCTTCTCTAAAAATGCAAGAAATTCGCTTCTGGGATAAAATCCTTCTAAATCAATTTTTTTAATCTCAACGGTCAATTCCTTTGAAGCTTCTTCAACAACTTCGGGATTATAAGCTTCTAGTAACTTATATACCATAAGAATAAATTTTCCTTTTTGTTCGTTCATTTTTCGTAACACATATGCTTTTTTTTTTGTTTTTGAATAAAATTGCTTCAAAAATTTTATCTTTAACCTTATTTATAAAGATAATTTTTCGAAAATTCAACTATTTAAAGTTTAGGTAAAGCTATGATATCAAGCTAAGAAATTGCATTTAATTTCTTTAATCAATTGAACCTATACATTTTAGAATTATTCAACATAATACCTAGTGAAAAGATTATTTAATTATCCCTTCTTTAAAGACATGGTTTGTTAATGGAGAATTACTTTGTAATATTTGCGATTTTGGCTCTTGCGGTGCTTGTTGGTAGTACGACGGGTTTTGGAGATTCGCTAATTTTTATCCCCCTCGCTGCTATTTTTTTAGACCTTTATGTTGCAATTGTGTTGATGGGTTTCTGGACATTTGCGCTTTCTTTTTTCAATTCTATTAAATATAGAAAATTTTTTGATAAATCTCTGTTCAAGAGATATTTGATTCCGGGGATTTTAGGTGTCATAATTGGCTCGCTCCTGCTGGTTATAGCTCCTGTGCGCATCGTTGAATTTTGTTTAGGTGTGTTCATTATAATATTTGTCGTAGCTAAATCCAGAGAATATTATAAAATCCAAATAGGCCAAGGAAGTGAAAATAGAATTATTCTTAGTTCACCCGAGTTAAGAGATATTCCAAATAAAATTTTATATCCCGGAGCATTTACTTATGGCTTCGTTGGCGGATTAATTGGAACGCCAGGACCTATTAATATTGTGGTGCTTGAACGAAGAGGTCACGAAAGAGAAAGTCTAATAGGGAATTTTTCCATAATAAGTATTTTCATCACTTCTTTTCGCTTGGTTATTTATGTGTGTTATTCTTTATTCCCCGTTGATTTTATTTTGATGTTCATAATAGGGATTGCTATAACCTACGGAGTGTCTAAATTTGGACATTGGTTAACGCCCAAAATTCCGAAGAATAAGTTTAAACTATTAATTCTTCTCCTTCTTACGATTATCGGAATTAGAACAACCATAGGATCCACATTAGCTATTTTAACAAATGGTATGTTTTAAAACTATATCTTAGCGATAGGTTATTATCACAAAAACTATTTATTCATTTAAAGCAAAGTATATTCATTCTACTTTATAAAACCATTAGTTTTTAGAACGAAAAATAGAACTATGTTGAACGAAAAGAACAAAAAAGACACTACTTTAAAAGATAAAGTTTTATTTGGTTTAAATGGTATTCCCGATCAGCTTACTTACCAATCTTTTACCTTTTTGGTATTTACTTTCTATTTTGCTGTAGTAGGGTTAAATATCATTCATTTATGGATTAGTTATACGATCTGGGGTTTATGGAACGCTATTAACGATCCATTATTAGGAGCACTTTCAGATAGAACAAAACAGAAAGGAATTAAACGAAAACTGTATGTCACATTGACCATTTTACCGTTGAGTTTAATTATGATATTTCTTTTCACTCCTCCCTTGAACAACGATCTTTTAGCTTTTATATATTTTATTTTAATCATCATGCTATTTGAAACCATTTATACTACCTATCAAATAAATGTTAAATCTCTTTTCCCTGAAATGTTCCTCTCTGAAAAAGAAAGAGCGCTTACCAATTTATTTGTTAAGATATTTACGATTATAGCATTAATCTTTGCGTTCATCGTTCCAACTGTCATAATCTCTCCCATGGTGCCTTTACCAGATAGCCCCCCAGAGGAAATTGCTCAGATTCCTATTATGTATGTATTAAACGGCATACTAATTGGTATAATTACTTTTGTGGCTGGTTTTTTATTTATTAAATTTGGG
This sequence comes from Promethearchaeota archaeon, assembly GCA_014729315.1. Next base: position 12,476 of record WJKD01000538.1, read on the forward strand.
ATTAAGGAAAAAGAGTTGATTCCAGAAGAACTTGAGAATCAAATTTCTTTTATTGAATCCTTAAAAACTACTTTCAAAAACAGGAATTTCTTAAAATTAGTCCTGGCAAACCTTTTTATCTGGTATGTCTTTGGAATTTTACCTACAATATTTCCGCTCTACAGTATTTATGTGCTTGGAGTGGAGGAAAATTCATTAATAATCGGTATTTCGCTGATTTCTGCATTTTTATTAGCTGGATTTGTAATGCCATTACATAGAAAATTAGGTCACAAAATTGGGATGAGAAATGCGCTTATCGTTACATCCTTTATTTGGATTGTATTACTTTTGCCTTATCTCTTTTTAAACGAAGAAGTGCAATTATTAGTGATTTTGGTAACAGCTACGCAGGGATTTGCCATATCTGGAGCGATTTATTATTTCGATGTTTTAATTGGAGATATCATCGATGAAGACGAATTAAGAACCGGTGTTAGAAAATCGGGAAGTTATTATGGAGTTAGCGCGTTTATCCATCGATTTTCAACTATTTTAACTATTACTAGTATCGCAATAGTCTTTACAGGGACGGGATGGTCCCAATATACCCCAGTCACAGAAGATCCCGCGCTAATCTTTTTCGGACTGAGAATTCTTTTAGTTTTGTTCCCCTCTCTTGCTTTATTGATAGCGATAATACTTATGAAGTCTTATGACTTACATGGGCAAAAACTAGAAGATATAAGGAAAGATTTGCATCATTCTCGAGGATGAATCAACCATAAAGTATGAAATTCTATTTTTATTTTTTTACTTTTAAAAGATAAATTAATGATGTCCCATTTACTAATTACTAGTATAAATAGGTGATACAAAGTTGCTTAATTTGGTTGGTATGGGAGGAACTTTTGACCATCTCCATGATGGACATAAATTTTTAATCAAAACGGCATTATCTATTTCACAAAAAGTTGTAATAGGCTTAACAACGAGGGAAATGCTAAAAAATAAAAAATACGCTTCAAAAATCGAAAATTTCCAAACAAGAAAGATAAATTTAGAAAATTATATTAAAACTATTACAGATCTTTCTCGGGTTGAGATAATTGCTTTAACTGATCCCTATGGGCCCCCAATTAGAGAATCAGAATACCAAGGGCTAATCGTCAGTCAAGAGACATATCCAAGCGCTCTCAAGCTAAATCAAAAGCGAGAAGAAAACAATTTAAAACCGTTAATCCTCATTGTCATCCCGATGATTAAAGGTGAAAATTACGAAAGATTCAGCTCTACAGCAATAAGAAAAAATCTTAACTAGATCATTCCAATTAAAAATAAGCTTAATTTTTTCTAATAAATTAGAATTTTAAACATACTTAACAAAAACCTTAATTTTTCTGCTTTCATATTTCTTATTTAATCAAATAATACAGATTCGAATTATATTATAATTGGTTATTGTTATGGCTAAATATACTGGTGGAGAGATAATTTCTCAATACCTTATAAAAGAAGGCATTAAATATGTTATTGGCATTCCTGGACATGGCTGCCTCGCTTTAGTTGATGCTTTCTATAAAAATAAAGATAAACTAATGCTTATTCAACCTAAGCAAGAAATGGCTGGTGTTCATTTAGCTGTTGGTTATTATCGTGTTACCGGAAAACCCTTATGCGTTTTTACTTCAATAGGGCCAGGAGCAATAAACACGGCCATAGGTATGGCAGACGCCTTCGTTGATTCGATGGCTGTACTTGTTATTACTGGCGATACTCATGTGCACATGCGTGGAAAAGGCGTGTTACAAGAAATAGAACGAAGAAGAGATTCCGACATGCCACGTATCTTAGAACCGATTAGTAAAAGATCTTGGCAAGTAAGTTCGGTAGAACAACTACCTACTATTATGCAACGAGCGTTTAACCAAATGCTTACGGGACGCCCAGGACCGGTACATATAGATCTTCCTATGGACGTACAAGCAGCTGCAGAGGAAATTGAGATTCCAGATCCCTTAAAAAGACGAACTACGGGGCGATCTCTAGGCGATCCTCAATTAATCAACGAGGCAGCTGATCTATTAAAGAATGCGAAAAGACCAACTATATTCGTTGGAGGAGGCGTATTAACCGCAGACGCAACTGAAGAACTAGAAATGTTGGCAGAAAAAATCGGAGCTGCTGTCGTTGCCACAATGATGGGAAAGGATGCGTTTCCAAACGACCATCCATTATTTTGTTGGGCCAGCGGTTCTAAAGGTACTACGGTAGGATTGAAAATGACATCTGAGGCAGATGTTTTGTTAGCTGTAGGATGTAGATTTGCTGACGAAAGCTCTAGTTCCTATAAGGAAGGTGTAAGTTTTTCTATTCCACCTACAAAATTAATACATATTGATATAGATCCCCATGAGATTGGAAAAAATTATCCTGTAAGCGTTGGTATCGTAGGCGATGCAAAATCTTGCTTGAAACAGCTTGTTGAAAAACTAAACAAAGATGGTTTTACAAAAGATTACGAGAATACAGACTATTTTAAAGAGATGCAAACGGAAAAGGAAAAGTGGTTTAAATTTCTAGAGGAAAATACAGATCATTCGAAAGATCCGGTGATGATTTCTACCGTCTTAAAAGAAATACGAAAATTCTTCGATCGAGACGCTATAATTGTTACGAGTTCGGGTAATGTTCAAGCTCAAATGCTCCAGGAATTACCTTTCTACGAGCCGAAAACTTGTTTAACCGCAGGAGGCTTCTCTACTATGGGTTATTCGGTTCCTGCAGCAATTGGAGCAAAATTGGGCGCGATAGATATGGGTAAACCAGATAGACAAGTTGCTGCGTTAGTTGGTGACGGTGATCTAATGATGACAATCTCTGAGCTTTCTGTCGCCGTACAACTCGGATTATCGAACCTCTTCTTCGTCCTTATTAATAATCACGGTTGGATTGCCATTAAAGATCTCCAACAAGCCGCTTTTGGAGAAGATAGAGGACATGGTACAGCTTTTGAAGATTCTAAAGGAAATACATATTCTCCCGATTTTGCGAAAATAGGCAAAGCATTTGGATGTTACGCTGAATCTGTCTCGAAAAAAGAAGAAATAATACCTGCTTTAGAAAGAGCGGCAAATTCGGGCAAACCTGCTCTCATAAATATCGAGGCCCAAAGAGAGTATCCCCATACTGGTTCTCCCGCTGTCGGATGGTGGGATGTCCCAATCCCAGAATATTTAAAAGAGAAACGAGAGAAATACGAGAAGGAAATAGAAGAAGAAAAACTCTAATTTTTCTCTAAGTCGATATTTATTTTTTCAATTTTTTATATTAAAATTAACCCAATATCATTGATAATCGATTGATAATCACAAATTTGTTATAGGCTTAATTTCGAATAATATCTTAACAAAAGATTAAAGTAAACGAGAGAAGATCTTTAATGCATTTTTATAAATTTCCATTAATTCTATGTTATTCGAAACAGTCTGTTCGATTATGTTATACCCATAAAGTTGGTTTAGCCCCTGTTCTCTTTCTTTCAGATCTTCAGCTATAGCTTTAAATTTGTTCTCCCATTTAACCATTTGTTTAAGAGAATTAATTCCAGCTACAAAAAAAGATTCTTTTACCGATATCATTGCGTATATTTTCTGTCTCATTAATTTTTTTGGAATAAAGCTTTTGTATTTTCTCTTGTCAACTTCAGCTATATGTCCTTTTCTTATTAACATATTTACTACTTGGGAAATCTTACCGACTGATAAATTGGTTAATTTTCTAATCTTTTTTTGAGTGAGTACTTTTCTGGTTAAAAAATAAACAAAAACGATAAGCATAAAGCTTTTCAAGGTTGAGTAGGCCGATTCATATCTAAAAAAATCAATAATTTCGTTTTCAAATTTCTTTATTTTGGGGTCAAAGTCATTTAAAATCGTTTCAAAATCGTCTTGAGTTAATTTATCGGATGAAGATAATTTATAGTCATCGCTCACTATTTTTGTGGGATCTTTAATTTTTTTTATTAGTACTTGGTACAACTCAAATATTTCTGTTAAATCACTTAATCTCTTCATTAGCATTGTATATCCAAAATGCTTTTCTGAAAACTTTTCTCTTAATTCCCGAATTTTTTGTCTTAAAAAATTTATTTCTAATTTTACGCTACCTAAGGCGTCGTCAATAGATTCTTGAGAATCGTACGAAAGAAAATATTTATATTCTCGTTTGCCTGGGATTTTTTCTTTTTTTACATATTTCACATTAATCAAATTAGATAATCCTGTTGAGATGGTAGATTTTGAAAATTTTGTCAGTTTTTGTAATTGAGATTGAGTCAATGTCCCGTAGATTGTTAAATACCCTATTATTGAAGCTAAAGTATCAGATTGCCCCGAAAAATTCGCTCTTTCGATGAAATAATCGATTATAACGTTTTGATATTCTTTAAGCCGGTTATTTATTAATACTTCGTCTTTCTTCGCAGTCATCAAGTATGATTAAGTAGTATAAATATTTATTTTTTTAGTTCGAATTTTATGAAAGTTTAAATATGATAAAGAAATATTTAATGTAATAGTTTTTTAAAATTCGAATATCATGAAAACTGAATTATCTCTTAAAGTGGTGATTGACAAATGCAATTAATAGAGTGGGCTTTTACGATATTATCTTTTGTCTCATTTTACTTTTTTATAGGTAAAAGGGCGAGCAAAGCTAATTTTCGCTTGATCGGTTTTTTATTATCAATTATCATATCGATATTACTCTCGATCTTTTCGTTTTCTATTGGTGTATTAAGTATAGGGATAATTCAATTATGCTATATATTTCTGAGTAGTTATGGGATGATTAATTGTATACTTGAGATCAGAAAAAATAAAAAATTCGTGAAGGATAAGGAGCTATAATTGAAAATGACTAAATTAACGAAATGCAAAATAACCATTTTAAAGAAAACATTAAATAGGAATCTAATTGAAGAATACATATCCAATGAATATAAAGATCTTGGTCAATGCGAGCGATTTGAAGAGGGTCAAGAATTTATTATTGATCCGACTACTCCAAAAGTACCGGAAGGATTTTGTGACTGGGCGTGGGCTGATATCCGTAAAGATCTTATCACTATTGCTTCGGGGGGAAATATGTTCTGGCTAAAAAACCCGAATATGACCATTGTTGGATGTACTGATTGGTTTAGACCAGTGTATTTTAAAATTGAAAAAATTGAGTAACCTCAGTAAAAAAGCATCTACAATTAAAAAAGAGGTTTAATATGAAAATCAAACAAATTATCGATGAGCTCCGAGAATCTTTTCTAGAATACACCAGAAAAGCATTTTCGTTGCTTCCCGAAATGGGAAATCCACGAATATTAGATGTGGGATGTGGGAGGGGTTTACCAACAATAGAATTGGCCAAACTAAGCGGTGGACAGGTTATCGGTATAGATATCGATTCAGAAGCCTTGGACGAATTTAGAAACGAAATTAAGAACAAACAATTATCAAACAGAATCAAGATTCTTAATAAGTCCCTTTTGAATAAACAATTTCAAGAAGATTATTCGGAATGGGCTGATGTGGTATGGGGGGAGGGAGTTTTTCACATGATTGGATACGAAGAAGGATATAAATGTAGTTATAAGCTTCTCAAAAGCGGTGGATATCTCGTCATCAACGACCTAGCCGTCGATATCATTGACTCTTTACCTATAATTGAGAAAATAGGATTTCGAGTTTCTGACTATTTTCAATTGCCTGAAGAAGTATGGTGGACGGAATTCTATAAACCACTCGAAAAGAGGATTGAGCAACTCACTATTGATGATTTAAATCAAGCTAGTATTGAAGAGATTAATCAATTCGAAACCGAAATAGAAATGGTTAAGGAAAATCCTAAAAATTTTGATTGTGCCTTTTATATTTTCCAAAAGACCTGATCTATGATTTTTTTTCCAATTTCTTAAATCTATACTGGGTTCTCATTGGGTAATTTTTCAGAAGCAGGTTCTCCGCCTATACCCCAATGTGTTTTAGGGATCTCGTGAACAATTACTTCTACAGCATGCTGAGGAATCCCCATATCAACAAACACTTGAGTTATTTTGGCTATTAACACTTTTACTCTTTCAGTTCCAAAACCTTTCCAAACATTCACATGAACAATTGGCAAATTTTAACCTCTTAAATACAATGATAATAATAATATCCGATCGCGATTTAAATACTTAAGTCAACTTAAATAATCTTTAATAAAAATTATAAAGCAGAAAAATAAAAATTTAGGTTTGGATTTTAATAAAATCGACTTTAGTCCTTTTTTGGAGAATAAGTATATTGTTTGAGCAAGATATCCCGCACGGTTTCATTGAGCTTTTTTCTATCTTTAAAGGTTTGCATCATGCCATACATCGCAGCTTGTCCTTCCACCTTTTCGCTCTTATCTATGACCTTTATCTGCTTTATCGCCCAATTTAAATCTTTTAAAAAGTCGTCCACAACGCTCATATGAACCCGACTGGTCATATGATGAGCTGCTGCGGGATTCTGCATCCTATTGATCATCCACCCTCCCTTGTTCTCCACTAAGTCAATCAGCTTGAAGAAATCTAAGTTAATGTCCTCGTCAAAAGTATATGCGTAAATCGCCATTTCTGGCTCACCAATTACGTGCAAACCACCTATAGAGTTTATACCTTGAATAAATTTTTGGGCAATTTCCATTACATCCTTGCAAGCCTGTTTATAGCCATCTTGTCCTAAAACCTTCATCGCTGCCCAAGCCGCAGCAATAGCGCCTCCTGGTCGAGATCCCGCAGCACTAGGAGAAGCATAGACTCCTCCCACCCAATCCGTATGTACATAAAATTGGTATTTACGGAAATTGTCGCTTTTATACATTACTGTCGACGCGGGCTTTGGTGCATATCCATATTTATGCAGATCTAAAGAAATTGAGGAAACTCCGGGCACTCTAAAATCCCATTTATTAGAAATAGGATATCCGAGTTTTTCGATCCAAGGTAGGAAATAACCTCCTAAACAAGCGTCTACATGGCATCCGAAATCGTTTTCTGCTGCTAAAGACGCTAATTTTTCAATCGGGTCTATAACGCCGTAAGGATAACAGGGAGCAGAACCCACTAAAAGAATTGTCTTTTCGTTAATTTTTTCTTTTATTTTGTCTAAGTCAACTCGATAATCTTTTCCTATGGGGGTTTGTACAATCTTTACATCGAAATAATGAGCTGCCTTATGAAACGCCGGATGCGCAGTGTCTGGAACTATCATCTCGGGGGCATTAATCCCCTTCGTGTCTTTTGCCCAGTCCCTGTGGGTTTTTACCGCCATTAGTATACTTTCCGTTCCCCCTGAAGTTAAAGTCCCCGTAGTTTTTCGATCACCATTTAACATCCATGCCGTCATCGCAACGACTTCTGATTCCATTTCCACTAATGAAGGATAGGCCATTGGATTTAGAGCGTTTGCGGTCATAAAGGATGAGTATACCTTTTTAACAAACTCGGAATGTTCCTTACTCTCCAAATAGCATAAACCAAAAGCTTTACCGCTGTAAGGATCGATGTCGTCTTTTGCAATCTCGGTATTAATTATACTAAGTAATCTCTCGTGTGGAATTCCGTTTTCTGGAATTTCAAGAATATTTCTCGTCAAGTTTTCACCATTTAATTAAATAAATTAAAATCTTTTTATAATCATATTTACGTTTTTGAGTTTATAAGAATTTAAGGAAGTACAATTAACGCGAATTAGTAGGTTTTTTGGAAGTTCCTTTCTCTAAAGATCCTGTTGATAGTTTACTCCTGGAACTACACCAGCAATTTTGAAGAGATCGTCGTTATTTATTAATTTTTTAATCGTTTTTAAAGAATAATGATTGTAAAAAATAGGTTCAAGAAATTTTTCACCTTCCACCAGCTTTCGCGAAAGTTTATCGTGGTACGAGGAATTATTTTTAATTAAAGCCGTTAATTCGGTGTTTTCAAATAAGCGATAGTAAAAATTCACCCCAACGGTTGAGGGTTTTTTTTTACTAAAAAAGGAAAATACTTTTTTAATCGATTCTATTGGCTCGTCCGGGTAGCCTGTTAGAAGATCTATTGCAAGCTTAATGTCGTATTTTTTACAATAAGATATAAATTTACTCATATCGTCGTAAGTGTAATTATTGGATTGCTGAATTCTCTCATCGCTGTCTACTGAGAGCGTAATAAGGTAAGCTTTTGATTCGCTTAATAATTTGATTAAGTTTTTTGTATAAGGTTGAGGTCTCATATAGAGTGCCCATTTCATATCTAAATTTTCCTCTATTAAAGCCTGACAAAATTCTAAAGAAAATTGTAGATCTTCGTTAAATTCACAATCGCATAAATGAAAGTGATGGTATCCTTTTCTTACAAGATATTTTAACTCTCCGATTATATTCGGAATTTTTCTAAACCATGTTTTTTTCTTCGCCTCTACGCAATAAGGACAGTTACCTGAACACCCTCTATGAGTTTCAAACCCCACAATCCCATTCTCGTCAAGATAAGATCTATAATCAACTAATATGCCCCTTTCGTGTAGTAAAGTCGTGTCTATTCCTTCACGATTTCCATCAACTATTTTTTCTTTCACTTTCTTTTCTTTCCATAGATCCAGAAAACGCGGAAGCATAATTTCTGCTGAACCGACTATTCCGTAATCTGCCTCGAAATAATCTAAAATTTGTTTAGGCATAGCTGAAAATCCAGCTCCTCCCAATATCACAGGAATATCTCTTGATTTAACTAACCTTATTAATTCCTTTATTTTAGGTAAATAGAACTCGTTGTGAAAAAATACGGTCGAATCAATATTTCTTATCGTAAAACCCACAAGATCGTAATTATTATTATCAAGATGTTCGTTTAAATCACCCAAGGGATCAGAACTAAAACACAAATCTATAATTTTAAAACAATATCCATTATTCTCCAAGGCGGTAGCTAAATATTCTAAGCCAATTGGAATTACAGGTGGAGTATGCATCGAGTTAGGATTTATAAACAAAAGATTAGGATACATATTATCAATCGGAACAAATTTTATTATTTCTAAAGATTTTAATTTTTTTTCTGATTAGATAGTAATCATTATGAGAAAAATTTTAGGGATTATGGGTAGCCCTCGTAAAAACGGAAATACTCACACTCTTATTTCAAAAGTTTTTGAGGGAGCGATTCAACAGGGCGCCGAAACCGAGATGGTGCTATTAAGTTATATGAATATAAACGAGTGCGATGGCTGTCATGTTTGCTGGAAGGGGGAGAAATGTAATAAAAACGACGACATGAATTTGATATATCCTAAAATCATTGACAGCGATATTGTCATTTTTGGGACCCCTGTTTACTGGTATGCTCCAACTGGTTTGATGAAATTATTAATTGATCGGCTTGTCTTTTTTAACTCTTCCAAGAACAGAGCAAAAATTAAAGGAAAGAAAGGAGTTCTGGTTGTTCCATTTGAAGAAGAGGGTATAGACACAGCCGAGCTTACCGTAAAAATGTTTGAAAAAAGCCTAAATTATTTGGAAATGCCCTTAATTGAGGTTTTATTAGTGCCAGGGGTTACAAAACGTGGAGAAGTATCAGAAAGGAAAGATATTATGGAAAAATGTTATAATCTTGGAAAAGCATTAGTTAATTAAAAAGATTTTAATCTTTAGAAGCGTAAATAGAAAATTTTTCGTCTAATTTCTTTTTAACCTTGTCAGATAAGTTGTAAGTAGTCGCATAAAATTGAAATATTGCAGAATCTATCGCTCGTTGGTCTTTTTTGAAATCGTAATTGAAATTGACTTTTTTACGCTCTATAATGGTTTTAACCAGCTCTTCTACTTGTTTTTTGGTATTCTCGTCGGGTAAAATAAATGGAAGGGCACGAATTCCCGTCAATTGGATGCTACTTGTATTGTTAATAATACCCTTTGCTAAATAGTTGTAAAGGGAACTATTTAACACTCCCAGTACATAAGGAATTGAAAGGTTCTTATTTTTAATGAAAAATCCAATAGCTTTATTTGAATCCCAATAACATCCAGGAGGCATGTATCTCGCTGCTAATCTCGAACTTACGCCGCTTATCACAATACCCTCTTTTTCGAAAGGAACTTTTTGGGGAATATCGTAGATTTCAATTGAATTGTTAGTCCATTCTAATGCTTCCATTATCGGTCGAAAATATTGATCCGCTCCTCCTCGCTTTAAATAGGGTTTCCAATTCTCTGATTTTAAATCCTCTGTAGAAATTATGTTATATTTTCTTTCTGGATTCGTTATTTTTTTATTTCTTTTTTCAAATATCTCTGCTAATTCCGACCCCTCAATAGCGGCAATAAATTTTCGATTATTATGGGTGTGCATCCCGATATAGCCTTTAATAAACTGATTTAATCTTGGTGCTTTTTTAAATAAATTAATGATTTCTCTTTCTACATCGATATGAAAAACATTAAAAGGTAAAAGATTAAATTGCTTTTGATATACTTCTAAACATCTTCGTGGTTTTGAATATTCTCGTTCAGAGTTTACTCGTGGAATTAGCTTCATTAAGTTATTTTTTCTTAATTCCTGAAATTTTTCTCCTTCGCATTTTGTTAGAATAACGATCGCTGAATGGATGTTTACATTTTGATCGTTAAATAAATTATCGGGCGCTAAAAGTATTTCGTCAATAAGACACTTATTTAACATAAAAGATCGTAATTTTCGATGAGTGCGAAGCGTTAAAAACGAATCAGAAGTGATAAATCCTAATTTTCCCCCGTTTTTCAACCTCCATATACTATTCACTATAAACATCGAGTAAGTTTCGTGAGCGTTTATTTTTCCGTATATTGATTTTAATTCCTTTCTATTTTGCTTTACATATTCGCTGGATTTATTTAAATATGGGGGATTACCTAAAATAATGTCAAATTGATTGTAAGAATCTGGATATATCGATAAGAGAGTATCAAGGCATTCAAAACGAATTCCTAACGATTTGTAAATCCCGGTATAATTTTCGTTAATATCGTAAGCATATATCTGCCTTCTTTTTACTCCATGTTTTAACAATTTTTTAACAAAGATTCCTGGTCCCGCACAAGGCTCTAATATTTTGTGATTTGGCCTCAAAGGTCCTAACTTAGAGATTATATATTCTACTGTTTTTTCTGGAGTCGTTACTAATCCATATTCTTTACTCATTATTTCAATAGGTTATTTGCACTATAGTAATGTTATTGCTTATTGGAAATATTCATAAATAGAGATTAGAATTAACTTCTTATTATTTTTCTTATTAGGCTAAGGATAATTTGAATTCTTATCGATTTTCGTGAGTAAGTTCACTATAAACTCGCAAAGTTTTTGTAAAGTTGATGTATTTACTTTGTCGATTGTATCTTGAGTGGAATGAATATATTTATAAACACTTTCGTCTCCAAAACCCGCACCTACATAATTTTTATTTCCAAGAAGAAATACCCCGTCTGAATGGATACCAATGGAAATCCTGCTCAATTGATAGGTGATGTCCGCCTTAAGAGCTTCTTGTCTAAAAAGTTTGTTAAATTTTTTATGAGAGTAAGAATTGCTTAATTTTCCAAATGCATCAATGTTTCTTCCAATAGAATCAAAATTGAAAACTAGGCTAGATTTTTTGTCAAAGGAATTATTGGAATTGTAAAAATTACGAATACCCATTGTTCCCGTTTCTTCCGCTCCCGTAAACACAAACCATAAATTATACTTTTTTGGTCGAGTTTCTCGATTAAAATAATAGTTCAAGAGTCCAAAAACAATTGCTATACCCGACGCATTGTCGATCGCGCCATTCGATTTATTACCACTAAAATTAATTATTATTAAAAAAGTTGCGATAGCTAGTATAACAATACAGATTAAACCCAAAAGATTAATTAAGAACACAAGCTCCCTGACTATAATAGTTCTTATTATTATAAGTGTAGTCAATGCTATTAGAGAATAAGAATACGCTTTAACGCTTAACACTCGCAGGTTAATTGTTAGTTTTTGACTTTTGGAATCTAAGTGACATAAAAAAAGCACATCTCCCCTTCCATTATCATTGAAAGACTCTTTAGTAAATTGCTTATCAGATTTGTATTTCTCATCGTTATTAGGCTTTAATTTTAGATATATATTATGAGATTTGAATGTTTTTCCAAACTTTATTTTTTCTGGATTTCTCGTGATTATTAAAAGCGGGATAAATATTCCTACAATCACTAAAGAATTAAGGATCGTTATTAGAACACTGATATTTAAAAAGATAATAAACATCAACCAAAAGAGAAGAAAGGCACTTAGTTTCGAATACACTCTCGAATAAAAAGTGGAGAAAGTAAACTCTTGTATTTGAGGGAACAAACCTAAATCCTCAATCTTTTCTTTTGCAGCTTGAAACGCACCCATCTCGGACTTTGTCCCGGATAATCTAGGGAACGAGAATTCCTTGAGAGTTTGTTCGATTTTTTCTTTATCAATCATATTAAAATCGGTTTTCTCTTAAATTGTAAGTAAGATTTCTCTCACCGCAAATAATAAAAAGCGATCTAAGCAAAAGTTAGCTCAAATAAGCTCCGTATTTCGCAGAACTGACTATCTTCCTATATATGTTCAAATATCCCGTAATAATTTTGGGTTCTGGTTTCTTCCAGTCTCTTAATCTTTGTTCAATTTGCTCGTCAGAGACTAACAGATTCAATTTCCGATTTTTAATATCGATTTCTATCATATCTCCGTCTTCAACAATGGCGATTGGCCCCCCTTCGCTAGCTTCTGGGCAAACATGTCCTACACAAGGTCCTCGCGTTGCACCAGAGTATCTTCCATCGGTGATCATTGCTACCGATTCTCCTAATCCCATGCCTATCAGTATAGCGGCGGGAATTGATAATTCTCTCATACCTGGAGATCCTCTAGGCCCTTCGTATCGAATCAATAACACGTCGCCTTCAATCACACCTTTAGATAACAGCGTTTCTTTGACTTCTTCTTCAGATTCAAAAACTTTCGCTGGTCCTTTGTGATATAACATTTTTGATGAGACAGCACTTTGTTTTACTACTGCTCCCTCAGGCGCTAAGTTACCCGTTAATACGGCAATGCCGCCTTGATCTGTTATAGGATCATTGAGATTCCTAACGATATGATAATCTGTAATTTTTACATCCTTGAGGATATCTTGTAGCGTTAGACCTAACACGTTTTTTGTAGATAAGTCTAATAAAGACGACATCTTTTTCATTAATACTTTTACTCCCCCTACTTCGTGAAATTCTGAAAGATTATATTCTGATGCTGGTTTAAACTTTGCCAGCAAAGGGACTTTTCGACTCAATCGGTCAAAATCAAAATGGTTAAGGTTTCCATCAATCTCTTGAGAAAGAGCACACATGTGAAGAATCATATTTGTTGATCCACCAAAAGCTAAGGCTACTTTGCAAGCATTTTCAATGGAAGCCATAGTTATGATATCTAACGCGTTGATATGGTTATTAACTAACGTCATTATTGATTCGCCCGCTTTTCTGCTTAAAAGATCTCTTTCTTCACTAACAGCGCTTAAAGTAGCTGTTCCAGGTAGGGATAATCCCATCGCTTCTACGATACAAGCCATCGTATTTGCGGTACCCATCATATTACACGCTCCCGAAGAAGCACAAGTCTCAGATTCGATAAGAAAAAACTCTTCCTTAGAAAGTTTGTTTGCCTTATACTCACCTATAGCTTCCTTGATGTCGCAAGTTACGTATGTTTTACCCATTAAAGGACCTTCCTCAAAGATTTTCGGTTTCATTATTCCCCCCGTAAGAAAAATTGTAGGAATGTTACACCTTGCAGCCGCCAGAAGCATTCCGGGAATAATTTTATCACAAGAACAAAGCATCACCATCCCATCGAAACCGTACGCTTTTATCGTGCATTCAATCGAGGACGCAATTACATCTCTGGACGGTAAAACATATTTAGAAAAGCTTCCAGAGTTAGCTATTCCATCACATATCGCAAGAGTATTTAAAGCCTCCATAGGAGTGCCACCTGCCTTTTTAATTCCTTCTTTGACAAAATAACTTAATTTTCGTAAATGAATGTGCCCAGGATTCACCTCGTTCCACGAATTAACGATGGCAATCCTTGGCTTCGCCAGATCTTCGTATGAATAATCACAGCCTCGAAAAAGCGCTCTTTCGTAAGCTTTACTTGGATCCAAATCATGATTATTATTAGAAACCATTGTTATTCAGAAGTAATAATCATTAATTTATTCTTTCATAATAAAAAATTGAATCAAGCGTTTTATACATTTTTTCAAAACATAAACTTCCTAAATTAAATAAGGTAAGGATATATTTTTTAAAACTTTTTTAAGTAAGTGTAGTCTTTCACTTCTTTAAATTCCTTAAATCCAAGTTCGCTTATAAAGGAATAGGCTGTCTCGTTTCCTTTATATACTTTACATCTCAGTTCTTTAATCCCTCTTTTTTTAAAGTAGTCCCATATAGCCATACCTATCATGGTTCCTAACCCTTTTTTCTGTAGTTTTGGTTCGACTCCCAATCCTGCAATAACCCCGATGTCCTTCTTATTGCCTCCAAAATATATTATGGCAAATCCTACATCGATGGAGCCCATCTTAGCAATAAGAAAAACAAAATCCTCGTCTTCAAATAATTTTCTCAATTTTTTCTTCTTAACTTGTTGATAGGGCATTGGAGTAGTGTGCCAAGCTTTATCGTGCAGTCTTATAATGCTTTCAAGATCTTCCTCTTCGGCTTCCCTTATCTCACAGCTTGTGCAGGTGTGATGGACTTTTTCTCTTAGTCCTTCCTCGAATTCTGAAGTAATATCTTCTACAAAGAGTCTCATGTGAATGTAATTATCCTCATTGCTGAAATAAGATTTAATTCTTCGCCAGATTTTTTTGAAAATTCTTTTAATTTTAGATTCTTGGTGGTTTTCTGCCATAATATCCTTAAAAGTAATTTGATTTATTTTGAAATTATAATTTGATCAATATTATCTTACATTTTATATATTAAAAAATTTGATTTGTAAAGAAAATCCTCTTCTTCTCTTCGCTTCAAATTTTAGATTTCTGAATTTACAGAGTTCCGTCTTCCTGGTAATCCTTCATGGGATTTTTATTCATACATGGAACATTAAATTGACAGAACGCACACCCTACGGGGGGTTCTTGCCTTTTGTATTTTCCATCAATTCTACGATAATGCGGTTTTAAAATATTTCCAATTCTGTGATTTACTTTGCGCTCTACCTTTCTGCCATAGACATAGCATTTTATCTTATCATGACCATTTTCAGTAATCGCGTTAGCGGGGCAATTTTCCTCGCATTTTCTACAAGTTCCTTTAGCGTAATATAGACAATTTGCGTATGGATCTTTAATTTTCTTTGGAGTTATTTCTAAAGGTGCGTCAGTAACAAGAGAAGCTAAACGAATATTACAGCCTGCCTCTGTGATTAATCCTTCGTGTAAACTAAAGGTTCCTAAACCAGCAGCAAAAGCAGTGTGCCTCTCAGACCAGTTTGAATAAAAATCCCCTTCTGTGAGCACTGTGAAAGCGTTGCTTAACATAGCGCCGACGGCATTATAACCCCTAGATACGAGATTTTTAATAACATATCTCAAAGTTTCTTTTTTAAACTCGTTTGCGTAATTTCTTCCTACACAATAAATTTCCGCAGGAAGAATTAATCGGGAGAGTTTTATCGTGTTTTTACTTTCTTCTCGTATTTTTGGGACAAACGGGAAAACTATGGATAAAACTCTGAGCTTTGAAGAATCAGTTTTACTATTGTTAGCACTGGTCCATAATTCTAACGGAGTCAAATATTCTGGGGTTATAAGATCCTTAAATTTTAAAAATATCGGATCGGCTCCACTAGCAACTCCAAGCAAGGGATCTGAAAATATCTTTCCGCCTCCATATTTTTCAGGCAAGCGATTTAACTCGCTGTCTTCAAAAAATTCTTTTAAAAGATCGTTAATTTCTTCAATCATTTTAGTAAAAACATCCTTTAAAAATCAATATTAACAATTATATAAATTTGATTGAGAATTATTTTAATTTAATTACTATTTAAAATGAGTCTTTATGCTTAAAGTTGGAATAATTGGCACGGGTGTAATTTTCGATCTTAACATATTGGGTTATTTAAACAACGAAGATGTTGAGATTACTGCTTTATGTAATCGCACAGTTGAAAAGGCTGAAGTAAAAAAGGAAAAATTTAATCTTCCTAAAGATATTTCCGTGTATTCTGATTATAAAAAGATGATGGACGAGGAGAAACTCGACATCGTGGATATTCTTTTGCCTCACCATCTTCACGCCGATGCGACTTTATACGCAGCAAGTAAAGGAACAAAAGGCATCTCTGTGCAAAAACCGATGGCTCTCTCGTTGGAAGAGGCAGATAAGATGATAAAGGCGTGCGAAGAGGCTGGATCTGTTCTCTCGATTTTTGAAAACTTTGTTTTTGACCCCCACATACAAAAAGCTAAAGAACTCCTCTCGGAAGGTTATCTTGGTGATATTGCGTCTTTAAGAATTAAAGTTGCTATGGGTGCGAAAGGGGGGTGGAAAACTCCCGTAAGCGCAGATAAATGGAGGCAAGATCCCACGCAAGTTGGAGGCTCTTCGAAGGGATCTCCAGTTCTATTTGACAACGGTTGGCACGCGTTTACATTAGGCTGGTGGCTTTTCGAAAAAAAGATCGAAAAAGTATACGCTCGAACCGATAATTTTCGGGGAATTGACGCTCCCGCTTATGTCATGTGGAAATGCGAAAGAGATAAGACAAAGGTTACTCCTCAATATGGAAATATGGAATTTGCGTTAATGCCTAAAATGAAAATTCCATCGAAATACTATCCCACAGACGAATTTATTGACATCGTTGCAAGTAGAGGGTTAATGAAAATTAATCAAGCAACTTCTCTAGGAAATTCAATGACGAATTCGGAAGTTTTCTCTCCTATCACAGTTGTGAGAGATGGAAAAGTTGAAATAATCGATAATTTCGAATTAGATTGGAAATACAGCTTTATTAATGCGACTAAACACTTTATTGAAGCTGTAAAGGGTAATGTAGAGCCAATTTTATCCGGGGAACAAGCCAGATATGTTTTAAAGTTCAATCTAGCAGCGATCAAATCTGCTGAAACTGGAGAGCAAGTTAATCTAAAAGAACTAGAATAATTGTTTGGATATATAGATTAATTTTTTTTACAAAACAAATTTTACTAGTCCGAAATATTTTTTAAACAAATTTCAAACCAGATACTAAAAAGAAACCCTTTAAAATTGTGAGAAAATGAAGATTGTAGCCATAAATTGAAGTCCGCATAAGGGAAATACTGCCGACAAGATAGAAGATATCGAGAATTTCTTTAAAAATTATAACAATCTAGAATTTGAGACTATTCCGCTTAAAGATATGAATATCATGCCTTGTACGGGATGTTTTACCTGCTTTATCAAAGGGGGAAGATAAATGCCCTTTGAAAGACGATAGAGAAATTATTTCTAAAAAACTGGACGATGCGGATGGAGTAATTTTTGCCACTCCAGTTTATTCAATGCGCATTTCATATTTATTAAAACCTTGATTGATAGAATGGCTTATATATTTCATAGATCTCAATTTTTTGGAAAATATGTAATTAATGTTGCTGTGGCAGGAAATGTTGGATTAAAAGACACACTTAACTATTTAGAAATGGTGGCAAAAACATGGGGATTTGAGGTTGTAGGAGATCTTGGTTATCTAGCAGCCCCAAAAAATACTCCCATAAAAATCCCGTCTGTTAAAAAAGATGATACTGAGGAAATTATTGATAAATTTTATACTGCAATACAGGAAAAAGATCCAAGGAAATTAACTTTTGAAGATCATTTGACGTTTAGAATAATGCAGACGGTATATAAAAAAATGGAATCAATGTCACCCTACGATTACGATTATTGGAAAAAAAATGGTTGGTTTGAAAAAAATTCGAAATATTTCTACAACAATATTAAAAGAAGCATATTAAAGGATTCTATTGTGCGCTTTATCGCTTGGATTGGCTGTAAAATGAAAAAAGAATTATCAAATAAAAAGTAAACCTATTTGTTAACATTGAGCTAAAATTTTAAATTTAATAGCTTCATTTTTCTTTAGATTTTTAATCTTTATTCAATTGCTTCTTTATTAGATTCATTAACTCCACTTCGCTATATTCTTCGTCTATTTTAATTTTATAGCCTTTATTAATGTAGTTTTTTAAACTTTTGGGCATGAGCCAAGAGATTGCGAAGATTACGCTGTATAGCATACCCATAATAGCGAGAGTACCAAAAATGATGAGACTATTAGGATTACTCGGATCTCCCCAAGGAACATTTTTGGGTTGAAAAAATTCTGGAAATGTATGAAAACTCATGATAAAAGATGCGATTGCTAACATTTTGTATCTCGTTTTAATCCACGGCTCGATATCTTGATCCTTCAAACGATTATACGCATTGTAAAATGAATATGCAAACCAATTAAACACTAAAAAGACATATATTAAATCCAAGGATATTCTGAAGTAATAGTAGACACCCCTCTTTAAACCAAGGGGACTGAATGTGCAGATTAAGAAAATTTGTATCATACCCAAAATAATTACGGCAATCAAAACGATATGTGCTTTTTTCATATGACCACGATAAAATGTGATGTTAACGAAAATCACTACTAAAACATAACCGATATATACAAAAATTTCTTGGAATACGGGTCCCTGCCTGAATAGAAAATTACCAACAAATCCAATTAGAACAGAATTAAATCCGCACCCTAATAGCCCCATATTGAGAAATTTGTTTCTAATTGCGTAAATTAAAAACAGTGTCCCCATCAAAAACAAGATCAAAATAAAACCTAATAACATAAAGATAAAAATCAAATAAAAGACGTACGAATCTATAAAGAAACACCGCCAATCGTAATTAAAGATTGATTTGCATTCAATTCTTCTAACAAATACTTTAGCACTTCCCCATGGTCCGAGATTCCTAAGCCTATTAATCTTTCCTTTAGTGAGTTGTTGATAATGTTCTCTAATTCTTTATAGCGTATTTGATTTAGCTCTTTAAACGGTCCTAGTTCATCTTTAATGGAGAGTTTTAATAATCCCCGACCCGCTGGAGAACTAATATTGATTTTTTCCGCTAATCTCTCTCCCAAATAATTAATAATTTCCATATAAGGACCGCTTAACTTATAGATTATTTTCCAAAAGTTAGAAAGAAAATTGAATAATCGCGAAACAGATCTCTTATTAATGTATTGAGTTCTGGTTATATAAATTTTATTTACAAAAGTGTCACTTGAATAATTTTCTTCCTCAAAAAATAATTAAGAAAAAATTTAATGTATTAATTTAAGATCATATTCGTGAAATTTCTGTTTTACCCTCAAACATACATCTGTGGATATCACGGCTATCTGATAGATTCAATCCAAAGAAATCTCAAAAACTAAGTACTAGAAAAATTGTTTTGAAAATTGAAGAAGATCCACATATTCGTCCTTGTCCCTGGACATTCCATCTTTAATTTTCCCACATTTGCGAAAGCTGTATTTTTTTAATAGCTTTACGCTAGCGATGTTATCTTTTGCAACTTCTGCGATAAAAATTTTGATTCGATTTATTTTAATCGTCCTACTTATTAATTCCTTCATGAGCATCGAGGCTATCCCCTTTTTTCTAAAGTCCTTATGGACGATATAACCAATATTAGCGATGTGGTTTAGTAATTCTTCAAAACGAGGGAGACAAGAAATGTGTCCGACAACCTTATCGTTGTAAATTGCAATTAAATATAAAGTTCCTGGATAACTTAAATAAGTTTCAAAGAAATCTTCGCTTTCTTCTAATGTTATCTTGTTTTTCCGGGCGAGGAAATGTGACTCCATTATAATTGAGTTCAATAAATCTAAATTTTCTTGGTAATATTCCTCTGTGATCGGACGAATTAATATATTCTCAGTGTTAAAATCCATGTGATCTCATCTAATATTTATTAGGAGAATAAATCCTTTAATGTGATAGTTTTTAATCTTTAAAACTACATAAATTTATCATATTTTACCAACAATATATGGAAACGATTATTGAGAGTTTATTTAAACCTTGAGAAGAAATAAAAGATGCCCATTTCAGTTAATACTTGAATAATTACTCTAAATAAAAATGAAGCTTCAGCAATAGGAATATAAGCGAGCTGGGAAGGGAGTCCATTGTTCTCGATAATTTGTACTCAAAGATTGGTTGGATATTGAGCTATTGATGTTGGGCTTATTCACAATCACGAGTAAGTAATAACTTTGAGCCCAGAACTATCGAAAAACCATTATTTACTAGCGAAGATTTAATGGAGCTCTAATAAAAAGCCAAACTCAATTAGTTCTCAAGATTAGTATAAAAGAGAGAGTGAGTTGTGGGAAAGCAGATGAAATACCTTGGTGATGAGAAGTTTATGTACGTATCGTTCTGGCCCTTAATTATTAACCTTTTTCACTTTCAAGCTCGTATTGATATTTAAATCTAATGTGATTAAGATCTTTCGCTTTTCTTAAGTCTTTCTTTTGACGACGATTATATTTTGTAAGACCTTTTTCATCACATTGCGTTTCTAAAGGACCCTCAACAACGCAAGAGCGATCTCTCTCGCCTTCAGCAGAAATTTCGTCCCATTCTACTAATCGTGATTCTTGATTCGAAATGTAGGGCATTTTTGCAAAAATACATAAATTTTTACCTTGTTCTCCAGTATAAATTGGGTCTTTCTTGCTTGTTTTCATTACCTCGATAAAATGTTCGGTGGAGTTTATGAAAGAATATCTCCAATCTCGAGGGAGATCTTCACCATAAGTCTTCACTTCTCCTTCAGTAAATACGACTATTGGGGGATATTGTGGCGTTTTTGACAAGAAATTTCCTCCCGATGTGCATTGGTTTAGCCACATCATACCTTTAGAACCCGATATTTCTATAAATTCATCACAACCATAATAATTTGAAGGATAATACATATTTGGCGCTAAGGCAAATTCCATCGTCCCATATACCGGAGGATCGTCTGGATTTTTGCTCGGATATTTCCATATCATATTTGCAGGACTATCCAAAACGCTCGTAAAGTAATCTATCCAGCCGTATAAGTTTTCAACTCTTTCATATCCCATTAGCCAGAGCGCAGTAGAAAATTTGTGTTGTCCGTCATCGTATACCCATGGTCCCCCTCCACACTTATCTACATTTGTACGCCAGATGTAAGCGTTTACATTTAACGGCATACTCGGCCCTCCCGTACCAATCGAGATTATTCGAAAATTTAACCTTTCTCCAATTGTTCCTTGATCTAATAACTCTTTTGCTCTAAGGTACGGAGGATAGAAACGAAAATTTTCAAAAAGTTTTAGCGTGGACCCTTCGTCCTTACATACTTGAATCATTTGATTACAATCTGAAATTGTGTGTGCCATCGGTTTTTGCACGGAAATGCCTGGAACTCCCGCCTGGGCACAATATATTGTCATTGGACAATGAAGATGATGGGGTGTAAGAATTTCGACGATATCAAGATCTTCTTTATCTATCATTTTTTTATAATCGGTGTAAATTTTCGTTGTACGCAAACCCCAACGCTCTAACTTATTTCCCGCACATTTGACATCTACATCAGATACAGCAACGACTTCGGTATCTTGAGAGTAGAGATATCCCAATATATTCAGATTAGATATAATACCGCAACCAATTATACCCACACGCAACATTTTTTACTTATTCGTCTCGTTTGTTTCTAATTATTTTTTTAAATTTAATGTTGATTAAAAGGTTTTACTTCTTTTTCGATTAATCTTTGGGATTAAAGTTTAAAACATAGTAAATTCATAATTTTGTGTTCTCAAAAAAGATATATTCAATAATAAAACAAAATTAAAATCCTTTTAATTTGAACTTTTATTACCTTTAATACTATAGACGATCTGAAAATTTTTTTTAAAAAATCAAAATTTTCTGGTCATAATTATAAACACAATTGAATTGAACGATGGAACCGCTATTAGAAAGTATAATCTTAGACTTACTTTTGATGTTAATCGTATTTGGCTATGTATTTCTAACTATTATCATACCAGTACAATTAAAAAAGAGAGACATAATTTCCAAGTTTGCTGCTCGAAAAATGGTGCATCTTTTTGCGGGATTAAGCGTATTAAGTACACCTTTTTTTAGATGGCCATATTTCTCTATTGTAATTGCCGGATCGTTAACAATATTAACCTACTTTAGCTCAAAAAATAGTTCTATTAAAAAATTAAAAGAATTATACGACACAATCGGCGAAGAAGCCGAGGAACAATTAAATCGTAAATATCTTCAAGGACCTTTCCATTATTGCTTGTCAATAACGCTTTTAGTGTCGATATTCGTAATCTTTGCACCGCATCAGCTCTATTTTCCAATTGCAGGTATTTTAATAATGATTATATCTGATACTTTAGCTTCGATTGTTGGTAAAAGATGGGGAAGAATTAAAATTAAATTTCCTTGGACTGGACATCGAACCCTATTAGGTTCGTCTGCAATGTTTGTTTCAGCGCTAATATTAACTTTTGGGTCGTTTTTCTATTTCGGCCTATTCAATCCACTTACTCAAGTTCCATTAACATGGAATATAATCATTCTTTATGCGTTTATTACGGCAATTCTGGCAACAGTAATAGAACTCTTATCTCCA
Organism: Promethearchaeota archaeon; assembly: GCA_014729315.1. The sequence continues at coordinate 35,324 of WJKD01000538.1, forward strand.
AGCACTTGGGACGATCTTACAGTTCCTATCGGCTGTACACTTATAATATATCTATTATTTTGTATTTATATTTAGTTAATTATTTTTTTATTTTTAATTTATTAAGGGGTATAGGGTAAAATTGCAAAAGTCCTTTGATGTCATCGTTGTTGGGGCAGGAACGGGTGGTTCTATAGCAGCTCGTTTTTGTGCAAAACAAGGATTGAAGGTATGCTTAATAGACCGCAAGCCAAGAAGAAGAATTGGCGATAAGATATGTGGAGATGCTGTTGGCTCCGATATCTTCAATTTTTTAGATATTAAACCTCCTCAAGGTGAAGAATTGTCGACTCACATCAAAGGTGCTAAACTATACGCTCCTAATCGAAAGAAATGTATCACTCTTGTAGACCCTAAACAAGTAGGATATATTGTTAATCGATTGGAGTTCGGTCAACGACTATTAAAGGAAGCTCTCGATGAAGATATTAGCGAATTTATGGATAAGACCATTGCTCTGAATTTACTATATGAAGATGATTCTGTTTCAGGAGTAAAAGTTCGAGATAATAACGGAGAAACATTAGATCTTAAATCTAAAATTGTTATAGACGCGAGCGGATTTTACTCACCCTTAAGAAAAAAAACTAGAGCAAAGAGCTTAATCGAAAAAGAAATTTCAGACGCTGATGTAATTTTATGCTATAGAGAAATTATAAAATTCCCTAAAAATGATCAAGAAGTGAAGGATGTTGAATACATATCAATCATTCTAGATCAAGAAAAAGCGCCAGGCGGATATATCTGGTATTTTCCAAAAGATGAGCATTCGCTTAACATTGGATTAGGCGTTTTTCCGCATTTTAAAGGAAAAGTTAAAGAATTATATAAGAAACACGTGTTTAACAGCTTTATTGAAACTCAAAATTACGAGATCATTTCGTCGGGAGGAGGTGTTGCTCCAGTTAGGAGACCATTATGGTCTTGTGCTGATAATGGTTTGATGCTTGTAGGAGATTCAGCATGTCAAGTAAATCCTATTCACGGAGGAGGTATCGATTCATCTATGAGAGCAGGATATTATGCTGCGATCAACGCAAAATCGGCAATTGATGCTGCTGATACGAGCTTAGATTATCTCTGGAAATATAATTGTGATATAATGGCGAGTTTTGGTGCTGAATTCGCCTCTCTTGACTTGCTTAGATTAGTATTACAGAACCTAACGAATTCAGACATCAATTTTGGATTAGATCGCGATTTATTATCTGGTGAAGAGATTTTAGAAATAACCTCAACGGGTAATCTTAATTTGGATATATTCGATTACGCAATAAAGGCAATTAAAGGAATTTCTAAACCAAATCTCCTTTTAGATTTGAATTTTCTACGAATTAGGATGGAAGAAATCTCGAAGCTTTATCAAAACTTTCCACAATCGAGAGACCAATTTCCTAAGTGGAGAGAGAAAGTTTTACAAATTTATGAAAAAATTAGGAAATTAGTAATTAATAGTAAAAATAAATAAGTAATTGAATAATTAGTGAAAATTATGGTAAATGTGCTAATGAAAGAATCAGCTGGAAATAGTACATACGAATATATTATTAAAAAAATCAATAGCGAAGGCGCGCTTCATTTCTCACTGTTAGATCCAGATCCTATAAAACAGAGCCCTTCAAAGGCAGCTAAAATGGCATATTATGCCTCAGAAGCTGGAACTGATGCGTTTCTTCTTGGAGGGAGCACGATATTCGATCAAGGTTATGTGGATAAGACGATTGAAGCAATTAAAACTAAGGTTGAAGAGCCAATAATTATTTTTCCGGGGGGAATTGCCAACGTATCTGAAAAAGCTGACGCCATCTTTTTCATGTCGTTATTAAATTCTTCCGACCCATATTTCATAATAGGGCAACAAGCTTTAGCGTCGTATATAATTAAACTAGCAAATCTCGAACATATCTCAATGGGATATCTTATCATCGAACCTGGAGCTTCTGCGGGATGGATTGGCAACGCAAGACTCATGCCAAGGAAAAAACCTAAATTAACCGCTGCCTATTCCTTAGCTGCTGAAATGTTCGGATTTAAAATGATATATTTAGAAGCAGGTTCTGGAAGCGAGAAAATACCTCCAGAAATTATTAAATTATGCAGTAAAATAGTATCTATTCCCATTATTGCGGGTGGAGGAGTGAATAGCAAGGAAGATGCCAAGTTATTTGTCGATGCTGGCGCCGATATTATTGTGATGGGAACATTTATAGAACAAAATGTTTTAAAAGATAAGGGTGCTTCTTTAAAAGTCATTATAGACGAGATTAAAGAAGTTGGTGGTAAAAAAAAGAAGAATTTTTCATTATGAAATCGTATATTTTTAGATATTACCCTATTTTTGTTTTCACCTGATTAACTCCTCAATTCAGCTTTCTCTTCCTAAAAAAAATTAATTAATTTTATTAAGGTTTCATAAATTCATTACATAATTTATTAACGCTCTTTTAAAAAAATATGCAAGAAAAGTATGCAATGATAAATAAAAAATCAGAAGAGGGTTATTCAAGCAAAAAGGCGGTGGCTTTCAGCTTCGGACAAGTGGCAGATGTCACGGCTTATCAGAGCTTTGTATTCTTAGTGTTTACTTTCTATTTCACTATAATTGGATTACCCGTTCTTTTTATTTCATTGGGCTTTATGATTTGGTCCGTCTGGAACGCTATTAATGACCCCATGCTAGGATATATTTCAGACAGAACACATACTCGGTTCGGGAGACGATTACCATACATAATGGCAGGATTAATCCCATTAGCGATAGTCATGTTTTTCGTTTTTAGTCCCCCTAAAACATTTGGTATAACGAATTTGATGGTGAATTTGGTATATTTTATAATCATTATCATTGTTTTCGAGTTATTCTATACAATGATGAGTATAAACCTTACTTCTTTGTTTCCAGAAGCTTTTATCAGCCTTGAAGAGAGAACAAAAGCAAATAATATTCGGCAAACCTTTACGGTAGTTGCTCTTTTATTTGCGTTTATTTTACCGGGATTTATCATATCAGATTATAGCGATCCTCAGTATATTGTTCAATATTCCATTTTTGGCGCAGCAGTTACAGTTATCGTTCTAATAACGGGGTTTCTATTCTTAAAATTTGGACCAAAGGAAAAAAAAGAATTTCAAGAGGATTACAAGAATGCTCCGAATTTTCTTAATTCAATTAAAATGTGCGTAAAAAGTAAGTCCTTCCGATGGTATATTCCAGCGGAAATAGCAATGTGGTTTATCTTTAGTATGGTTCCAACGATTATACCGCTTTACGCTAAGTTTGTGTTGGGAATGGAGAACGCGCTATTAATCTCCATAATGCTGGGTCTCACATTTATCTCTGCTATGATTTTTATTAACATTCTCTGGAGACCGATGGTTCAGAAGGTCGGACCGCGAAAAGCGTGGATATATGCGATGATCATTTGGATTGGAACTAATATTCCTCTTCTCTTTATATCAGATCCTATCAGTGGGTTTATATTTTTCTTTTTTCTGGGAATTGGGTTTGGAGGAGGTCTGTATATTATCGACATCGTTGTAGCTGACATTGTAGATGAAGACGAGGTTCAGACAGGAATGCGTAGAGAAGCGGGATATTATGGTGTCAACGCGCTTTTTCTTAGATTTACGACAATATTAGTTTTTCTCGCGATTAGTCTTGTGTTTACTAATGTGGGATGGGCGGTTTATGAACCCGATAAAGTCACTATCCAAGTTCTAATTGGTCTGAGAATATTAATCGCGGTGTTTCCCACGATAGCATTGTTAATTGGTATATTTGCGATGTATAAATATCCATTACACGGGGAGCGATTAACTAAAGTTAAGGAGGAGTTAGAAAAAATTCATACCGAGAAAAAATCAAGAATAATTAAGTAAATAGATCGATTTTTCTTTCTTTTTTTATTTTTTTACATTTATACTCTGTAAATTGTGTATGCGATTTAAATATCTAATTTTCTTAATATCAATAAAAATTCTCAGTAATCTAATACAATAACTTTTTAAGATCATTATGATATC
>WJKD01000539.1 GCA_014729315.1 Promethearchaeota archaeon
CTCATATTGATAGAGGAGATCCAAATACATTTAAAGGATGTGAGCCCAGATCTATGTAACGAAAAAGTAAAAAATACAAAACTTAAGTTAATAAAAAGATGGACGACTTAATTTTTAATAAAAAAAAAGATTAAATAATTTAGAATTTAAATCTTTATAACTATTAATAATTAATTCGTGGAAATCAAATTGATATTAAAACTAGAGAATGTAACAATTCCTACCCTAGACCAAAAACGCATTATCGTTTCCGATGTAAATTTTGGCGTCAAAAAGGGATCCATTCACGCTATAATAGGTCCAAATGGTTCCGGGAAATCAACGCTGGCCTACGCTATTATGGGATTGGAAAACTACAAGCTATCCACCGGAAAGATCTATTTTGAAGGTAAAGATATAACAGATCTGAGTATTTCAGAGAGGGCGAAGTTAGGAATTACACTTGCATGGCAAGAACCTGCGAGAATTGACGGATTATCTGTAAAAAAGTATATTTCGGTAGGGATTAAAGATAAATCTAACCTTAATGAAAAAGTGAGAGAAGCGTTGGAAATAGTTAATTTACCACCTGAAAAATATTATGATCGGTTTATTGACGAATCCTTAAGCGGTGGAGAAAGGAAAAGAATTGAATTAGCTGCTGTGGTAGCGATGAGACCAAAATTAATTATGCTTGACGAACCCGATTCCGGATTAGATGTCATAATCGTAGAAGATTTCTTGAGTATTTTTAATCGAATTAAAGCCCTTGACATGACTATTTTACTTATAACGCATCGTGAGGACATCGGAATGGTTGCGGACTATGGAACGCTTATTTGGTATGGAGAAGAACTCATAACAGATGCGTTCCCAAAGGTAATGTTGCATTACTGTAAAAAAGCGGGATTAAAAGAATTTTGTAAACGAACGTTGTTTAAAGACGGCGAAAGATGCTTTTCAGAGGATTATATCGATAAAATATTTTCGGGGGAAGAAAACTTATGAGTAACGACGATTATCCTGAAGAAATACTGCAAAGCTTAGAAGATTACAACATCGATATTCGCGAATTTATGCCCGGACATGGAAAAGGTGCGAAATTGCTCTTAGATTTTAATCAAATCAAAGGAGTGGAACAAATAGAAGGTGTCGTTCTAAAGGGTCAAGAAATTAAAAATGGAATAATTGCTGATATAATTATTAAAGAAGGGAGCGTAATTGAAGATCCCGTTCATCTTTGTTTTGGTGTAAACAAACAAACAGGCGTTCAAGAAATCTTTCCGAGAATTATCGCAGAAGACAACACTAAAGTTAAAATTCAAGCTCATTGTAGCTTTCCTAAAGCTGACGGTCTAATCCATAAAATGTTTGGGCATTTTTATGTGGGTAATAATTGTACATTTACTTATGATGAGACTCATTATCACGGGGAAAAAAGTGGAGCAACCGTAGCACCAGTTGGCTATATGTATATCGGAGAGAATAGTATATTTGAAAATAATTTTAATCTAACCAAAGGAACTCCGGGGAAAGTTCGCATTATGTTGGATATCTATGCAATGAAAGGTAGCGTTATCCGATCAAGTATAAAAGCGTTTGGTAAGAATAAAAACGATTCTATAAGAATAAGAGACGCCATCTTCCTTGAAGGCGAACGAGCTCGAAGCGTTATTAAAATGAAGGCAGCAGCGAAGGATGGAGGGGAAGTATTAATGTACGGAATTACAGAGGGAAACGCCCCCCAATGCAATGGGCATGTAGAATGTCAAGAAATTGTGCTCGGGCAAGGATCCATTTGCAGAGCGCGTCCATTTATTAGGGCTATTGATCCAACTTCTACAGTCTCCCACGAAGCGTCTCTTGGAAGATTTCCACAGAAATGGCTTGAAGAATTAGAAGCAAAAGGACTTTCTGAGGAAGAAGCAATTCAAATCCTCATCGAGGCAATGCTTCAAGAAGAGTAAATTTAGAAAAGATTAAAATACAAATAAAGAATAAAAAAACAATTCAAAATAATTAGATATTTTCATGTGATTTATATATGGCAGAAAACAAAATTAAAGAAGGAGATAAAGCCCCGTTATTTAAATTGGATTCTTTTAACTCGGGAAATGTTGATTTAGCAGAAGAAATAAAAGGTCGAAAAGTGGTGCTCATATTTTCAAGATATTTTGGTTGTCCGATTTGCCAATTAGATCTTAAAACGCTTATCAATCGGAAAGAAGAAATAAGAGAAAAGGACGCAAAAATAATATATGTGACTCAATCAGGAGAAAAGGTTGCGAAGGAATTTGAAGAAAGGGAAGGAATAGATTTCCCCGTCATACCCTCGACCAAGGACGAATTATACAAGGAATATGGTCTCGGAATGATGACTCCAGATGCGATTAAGCAAGTCCGACAGCGTTTAAAAGAGGCAACGAAAGCAGGAATAGAACACGGCGAATACGAAGGCTGGGAACAACAGGGACCTGGACAATTCGTCATCAACACTGAAGGGACGGTCATTCATGCTCAAGAAGGTTGGTTAGATGTAGATAGTATTCTCAAAGCGTTGTAGTATTAGTGACCAATAAATTAGACACTATATCAAATATTTTAGATTTTTTTAAAAAAACAAAAAGGAAAGAAAGCAAAAATGAAGGAAACTACGAAATATAACAATTATCGGTTTATAGGGAAAATAAATATAGACGAAATAATGCCATGGTTCGAATTTGACAAGGGCAAGCCTTGGGACCAAGCAGAGGTGCCTTGGTCGTTGGAAAACAAGGTTAGACGGGAAATTCTTATAAAACTGGCCAATTATGGACCTATGACTTTTGAAGAAATCCATAATAAGATTAATTTCTCACCTAAGCCTATTCTCATCTCAAAAGATGAATACAAGACTAACGTAAGTTACCAATGGTCTAAGACCGTTATCGAAAACCACCTTTTGAACTTAGAATGGTATAATTTAATTAGGAAAAAGGATAATAAATACGAAATCACTTTTCCTGTGTTAACTATGGAAAAACTGGAGAAAATGGATCCATATATTGAGAAATTTGCTCAACATTGGATTAAGATCATTCAAGAAACCAAGTCTGAAGTAAGCGAAAACCTTATAACAGAAAAAATTTCGGGCGCAATTAATCAACAGTATACTTATCAAATTTTGCTTGAAAAAGCCACCGAAAAACTCTATGCACTTATGAAAAAGGAAGGACTCCTCCCCGACATTCCGAACATTAAGTCCTTATGGGCAGAACAGCTCAGAAAAATTAAGTTTGAAGAATGGGTAAAAAGAACTTTTTAACCTTGTATTTCTTTTCTTTTTTAAAGATTTATAAATTAAAATATTCCGTTTGTTTGAGATTATGTGTTAAAATGTAATAGCAAGAAAAGATTTAAATTCATTAAAATCAAATTTTTATTTACTTAGGGTTATGTAAACAATGGATATGAAGAAAAAGACTTTTAACGAGTTATTAAAAATTGACGACGATGATAAAAAGATCATCGAGATGATTGAAAAAAATCCGGATATTACGCACTCAGATATCGCAAAAGAGATTGAGAAGTCTCAACCGGCCGTGGGGGCGAGAATAATTAAACTCGAGCGCAAACACCTCCTCACTAAGCAAGTAGGATTTAATATAAAGGAGGTAGATATCAAGACTGCAATCGTTTTTGTATCTACTAAAGATGTAGATAAAATCGTCCAAAAGATCGAAGATTGTCCGTTTATTAACCACGCATTTAAGATCTCAGGTGAATACAATGTGCTCTGTTTTATTGCTGCGTCCGATCTTCAAACAATTGAACGATTAACGGATTTATGCTTCAGAAAAGATCCAAATGTAATTAATGTCAAAACAAGCATCTTAATCGAATCTATTCACGATTTTGTCGTACCAATCGATTTTCAAATCGAAAACTTTAACGGGGCGTATTGCGGTCCCGATTGTCATCTGAACACGGATGTACCGCGCTTTAAATTTAAGGACATTCAAAAGCAGATTGAAGATCAAGAAGAAGAGAGTTAGATTAGAAGCTGATTAAACAGAGCAAGAGAAATTATCTTATTCTATTGCTACATTTTTCGTAATAACTCTTAAAACAATTATTAATGTGCTTAAAAAACAGACCAATTCCTCCAAATCTTTTTGTATACCCTTATGCTCACGAATTAAACTTAGAATGGCTCAAAAATCCAATCTATACAAGTCTACTTCTAAAATTTTTTTACATGATAAAAGAAGTTCTAGCAGATAAATTATTATCACATGGTATTTTTAGTTCTGTAGCTAAGATTGGCAACAAAAGACATCGATATTTACTTTTTTATTATCGCAAAAATGTCCGAGATGTCTTTAATTGAGAGAGCAAATTATATTAGTCAGTTAAAGAAAAATCCTATATCTCGAAAGAAAAAAACTTTCTAATAATGTTCTTAAAACTAAGGGGCTTGAATCCTCAACTAATACCTATATACGACCGAAGGAATTACAAATTAATTATTTACAATCGATCTCTTATATCCTATTAGAGTTCTATTCGATTTCAGATTTTTAGAAAAATTCCGAATAGGTGTAGAAGAACGAATCAAGTAACAAGATAATAGTATGGTTCATCTTAATGAAGAAAAATATTATTTAAAATCAAGTTTGGATATTGGAGAGGAGTATGAATTTTGAATCAAGAAGAGTCAGCTAAAAATTTTTTTAATCACCAAATTTGAGATTTAAAACAGCCAAAACAGTAAGAAAAGAAGAACTTTTGCTTGTTACTCACCAGTCCCAAGAAGCTGTTGAATTTGCCCCGAAATCAGCTTTAAAACTTATCGGTATCGATTTTCCACAATGGCACAATATTGGAGAATTTTTAATAAACGCAAAGAGTAAATATCCTAACGATTTTAAAGCAAACATATTAAATCTTTCTAAAATTTTCTGAAAAACTAAAAGACTTGAGAGAACTTGCGATGTATTGAAACGAGACTTAAAAACTTGGTCCATCATCCCTCTTAAATAAATCAGATGCAGAAAAAATAATAAAAGAAACGGAATTCACTATACAATCTGCTTCTATTCTTCTTGAAGTATCCGAGAAAGAAAAAAAGAAAGAAGGACAAACAGAAAGATGAAAAATAACTTCAAAACCGATAGAAGTACAACAAAGAGAGAATTATTACATAGATAACATAAAGAAGTTCGATATTACTAATATATGCCTAAAATTACTTATAAATTATAAGCAAATTATAAAAAACTTATAAAATATAAGTAATTATCAACTTAGAAATAGAAAAAAGCGTGAGTATATGATAAGTGAAAAGTTAAAGTTAGACGATATTGATAGGAAAATAATAACACTCCTCCAAGAAAGACCGAACCTTACACATACGGAAATTGCAGACCAGATTGACAGGTCGCAACCAACCGTAGGGATGCGGATAAAAAAATTGGAGAAATCAGGTATACTCCAATTTCAACCGGGAATTAATTTTAAGAAAGTTCAATTATATTTAGCCACTGTAGAATTAAATACGAAAAGGCCAGATGAGGCGCTAGAAATGGCCCAATGTTGCCCATTTATGCTAAACGCATTCAAGCTGAGCGGCGAGCATAATATTTGCATCCTTCTGGCGAGCTCGAGCCTTCAAAAGCTCGAGAATGTTGTAAACTTCCACTTCCGAAATAAACCCGAGGTGTCCAGGGTTTCGATGGAAGTGGTCACAGAAATTGCTAAAGACTTTATCCTTCCCATCGACTTTGACTCAGAGGAACACGAACCAAGCTTAGAGAAAGGTTGTGGGGAAAAATGCAAGTGGTTGTTAGCGAAAAAGAGAGGAGAGATCTAACTCCATAAGTCGTAGGTTTAAAAAATAGATCTTTTTTATAATAAATTTTGTCAAGAATAACTCTTAAATCACAAGATGCTCATTTGAGTTTCTTAATCAATAAATAGAGATGAAACATATATTATATGTAATTAACGAAATATTTTTGGCGTGTAAAAAATGGGAAAAACATACGGTATATTATCAATAATTTTTGGTATCATAGGTATAGCTTTGTATTTCGTTGCTTTGGGAGTAATTCTTGGGCCTATATCGATCATTTTAGGATTAATTGGCCTAAAAAAGGACGATTCAAATGTAGTTTCTATTATAGGAATCATCATAGGAATCTTCGCACTAGTCCTTTCAATAATAATACTAGTTTTAGTAATAACTCTAATTTTTACGATTCTGAACCCCGAGACTTATACGTAGAAAGGATAATAAAACACAATTCTAACCTTTTTATTTTATTACTATTTTTGTTCTTTTTCCTTAGAGTCGTAATAATCGAATAAGTAATATATTTTCAAAAAAAATTGAATTGAATTGGATACCTGCAAAATATCAAAAAATCGATCTAAATGTCTCTAAGCTCAAAAGAAAAAAGACATGATAATAAAAATAATAATGAAGAAAAAGAAATTTATTCTTCTAGTAGATGACTGTGGGATAAACACTCATCTTTGAGTAAACAAACGCACTTATCAAAATTTAAGTTAATTGGAACGACAAAATCCTTCATTATGCCGGTAATAACCCTCATTTTTACTTTCTTTATGTCAGGATGGTTCCTGAAATGGTAATTGACAATTTTATCAATCTGCTTTAAGTTAAACCCAGCTACCATAATTAGGACATTTGTATCGCCGTCAGTGTTGAATGAATTTACCATAAAAGGACAATTATTAACAATTTCGAGTACTTTATTGGGATTTCTCACATCTAATTCGCAGAGCGCAAAATTTAAGGGTGCAGTTCTTAGATTAATACCAGCTTGAAATTTCAAAACTCCTAGCTGCTCCATCTTTTTTATTCTCATTCCCACTGTGGGTTGTGAACGATTTACATGCTCAGCAATTTCAGTGTGCGTCAAATCAGGGCGTTTTTGAATTAACTGAACGATTTGTCGATCTATCTCATCCATACTTAATACATCATTCATCATTTTTTTTTGCTCTTCTCCAAATCTCAATCGCTCTATGTCGATACCGCCATACAGCGATATTATTGCTATGTATAAGTAAATGAAAAAATCATATATAAATCTATCGGTAGATAAAAAAGTCACATGGAACGATCTTTCGAATAAGGCACTAATTATCAATCCTTAATAATATATTCATATATCGGCAATTATCGTTATATTTATAAAAAAAAGAAAATAATTATATATATATTATTTTCAAGCTATTAATTAGGACTGAGCTAAAATAGAATTTACCTTATACAATAAGGTCAAAATATGAACGATATACTTGATTATACTGTCGAGTTTTTGAAGGTGTTAGCAGATCAAACCCGTCTTGAGATAATAGAACTCATTAGAAACAGTGAGAGTGGAATTATTACCTCTAAAAAAATCCAAGAGGAGTTAAACAAAAGCCAATCGACCATTTCGCAGCATCTAAATAACCTAATTGACGCTAGTTTAATCACTTACGATTTAGACGGGAACACTAAAATATACAAGATAAATAACGAAATCGTGTCAAAATTATACGAATTACTTGATTTAATCCAAATATTCGTTGTAACCATCAATAAGGATAAATTTCAAACAAGTAAAGAAAATAATGATGTATTAGACATTCTTTTTTAATCAAATATGAAAAAAAGGGGTTTTCGTGTCCAAGCAAGGAAAAAATAACAATTCAATCTCGAAAAAGATCTTGATCATGGGGCTTGATAATTCGGGTAAAACTTCGATTACTTTGAGTCTACAAGGAATATCCAATTTACTAAGATATGCTGAATTAAATCCGACAAAAAATTACAATATCGTGAATTTTGACATCCTTCATTCGAAATTTTCAATCTGGGATTTCGGAGGTCAAAAAGAATATCGAGACAAACATTTTAAAAATTTAGACCAATACTTCCCAGAAACGGACAAGATTATCTATGTAATAGATGTACAAGATATTGACCGATATGATATAGCCTTGGACTATTTAGAAATGCTTATTAACAAAATGCCCAAAAAATATGCTACTACAATTGAATTATTAGTGTTTATCCATAAATGTGACCCCGATCTAGATAAATTACACCCTGAAATTTCTGATGGAAAATTAGAGGGATTGATAAATAAGGTAAAAGCAGTGATCCCTTCGGAATTCAATTATAAAATAATGAAAACAACGATCTTTACAACATTTAAAAAAGAAGAAGTGTATTAATCGATGTCAATCGCTCTAAATTTACATGCAGTCGTGCATATATGACATTTAATGCATCTATCTTCTCTCTCCTTGATTACCACGCATTTAGGAACTTGTTCTTTATCAATAACCTTATATATCCCTCTAAAACACGCATCTTCGCAAGAGAAGTATTTACAATGAGCGCATTTCGATATATCAATATGGTGAAATCTATAACTCTCAATCTCACTTTTATTTTTTATCGTACTCATTTGTTTTAATGTAGGAAGGATAATTATTATGAATTGAGTTTCTAAAAAATAAATTTTCTAAAGTTTGAACTAATAAATCTACTAGCTAAATAAAATAAAATTTATAAATTAAAACGAGCATATGAAAATTCTAGAAATTCTTAAACTGAGTCTATTGTCGATAAAAAACATGAACGGTTTCTAATAGCGCCAGTTCCTGCTCGAACATGAAGTGAACAAACGGGATGTAGTTATGGTAAAAAGCGATAGTTTTGAAATTTTTAAGCTACCTAATCTTAAGAAAGGCACTTTCGTTTCTCGACTGAACCGATTTGTTGGCGAGATCAAGTATAACAATGAAGTTGAAATGGCTCATATACATGATCCTGGAAGATTAACGGAATTACTCGTGAAGGGAATTGAAGTGCTATTCACACATTCAAGAGGTAAACTTAAATACTACATAAAAGCCGTTCGAAAGGAAGATGAATGGGTGCTCATCGATTCTGCTCTTCATTCTAGAATTGCTCTAAAAGTTATTAAATTATTAAAAGATTTTTCAGGTGTAAAAAAGATCAAAAAGGAAGTTCCATTAGGAAATAGTCGAATTGATTTCTTTTTAGACAAAACACCATTGGAGGTTAAAGGGTGCACATTAGTAAAGAACGAGATTGCGCTCTTTCCAGACGCACCAACTAAAAGGGGCGCGAGACATGTAAAAGAAATTATAGCGCACGAGGGCATAATACTTTTTTTAATACTTCGGAAAGCTAAAACTTTTGCTCCGAATTGGGAAACAGATCCAGAATTTTCCAGTCTTTTAAGTAAAGCTAAGAAACAAGGGATAAAAATACTGGCAGTTCAAATAAGATTTGATGGAAAAACAATATATTACGAAGGCAAAGTTAAAATTTCAAATTTTTAACATATATTGAAAATAAGTTTAGAGGGAAAGACAAGAGAATAGTGTGGGAATGGAGGATATTTTTAGAATTAGATAAAGTCAACGAAAATTTTTTAGACCAGACACTTCGAGATAAATTAAATAGCGCTTTTCTGGAACAGAGAATCGATTTTTATTATAACCTTAAAGAAGCTAATTTCGGTTTAAAAGAAAGAGGAAAAATGAATCATAAGGTTTTCCTTCCTAAACTCGAGCTAAAATTATTAATAGATAGAGTAGGTTGGGGTGCCGAATTATGGGAGAAATGCGTTAAAATTCAAGTAAAAAAATCAATAAATCCTTTTATAGGACTCTCTCGAGAATTTATAATTGAAAACTTAACTCTTGCTTCACGCTCTCTTCATCAAAAATATTCAAAAGATATCCATAGAATTAAAAGATTATTTGAAAATTCTGACATCCGACGCGTTGAAGTTAAGAAAAAAAGAAGAAAAATTGATATTAAAGATATCCCGAGGGATCCAATAATTTCCAATAAAATAACATTGAGTTTCGAAAAAGCAGAGATTTCCATATTAAAACAATCTTGGATTACTTACGAAATAGAAAGCAATAATTTGAGTGTGCTAAGAAATTTTCTCGCTAAAAATCAACTTTCACAAAGAGGATTGGTTATGGGGTACCCGAAATTTATACAGATGATTGCTCCTTAACTCTAGCAAATATCTCCTGATTTTTCAAGGTAATGAAGGAGGCGATTTCAATTGAAATGAGAAGAGATTGTGAATCGGATATCTCGTTATTATAAGAGAGGAGAAAAAAAGAAAATGATGAGAGATAATATATTCAAATAATTAAGAATAATAATGTATAATTAATGTTTTATTAATTATTTATCTTCAATGTCAATTCCCAGTTTCCGCAACTCTTCCCGTATAAAATCGGAAACATCGTAGATTTTTCGTTTTCTTAATTCGGTTCTCACATCGGTGATTATCTCCAAGAGTTCGTCGATTAGTTGCCCTCGTTTATCGAAGGAGCCTGCAGTTTCCACATCCAGCTCCTTTTCTATCCAAAATTCGCTTAGACTCTCGCAGATATAGTCGCTTATCTTGTATAAGTCCTTTTCCCTTAATTTTTTTCGAATTTGAAGATACACATCAATTAATTGATTAATGAGTTCTCCCCGCTTATCAAACGAGCCCGCCGCATCCAAGTTTAATTCTGCTTCTTTTATTCCTAATTTAGCAAGTTCTTCGTTAATTATTTCTATAACATCAGCTTTAGAGCTTTCTTCTAAATTATCTTTGATCTCGTCAAAGTTTTTTATCAAATTAAGAATAATCTGGCCACGATCATCGAAAGATCCGCCCATACCTAATCCAAGTTCCTTTCTTATAAAATAATTGTTAATTCTTGAGCGAATATCGTCGCTTAAGTCAAAGATTTTACTTTCTCTTAACTTTGATCGGGTTTCTTTTAATATTCCTACAAGATTCTCAATAAGTTCTCCTCTCTTGTCAAAGGAACCTGCAACTTCTAAGTCTAAAGCTTTTTCTATTTTAGGAAAGATCCCTAATATTTTTTCGATATCGTCAATAAAGTCAAAAAACTTATCTTTAAAACCTTCCGAGATGGGTTTTTCTTCTTCCAATATTGCTCGATTTATATCTCTAAATAAAGACATTATTTCGGCTATAGCTTCGGGAGTGTTAAAATCGTCATTCATCGCATCAAGAACGCCCAGGCGAGCCTCTTCTACCCACTTTATCATATCTTTATCGTATTCGCCAATAGGATCGTTTAGAGGTTTAGTTTGATAAATTTTTCGAATAGTATTCATCAATTTTTCGTAATTCTTTTTAGCTTGAGTGATCGTGTCGAGGTTATAATTTACAGAGCTTCTATAGTGACTAGAAATGAGGAAAAACCTAACTACCATAGGATCTAACTTTTTTACGACGTCTGAGACGAGAAAGAAATTACCCAAGCTCTTTGACATTTTTTCGTCGTCAATATTGACAAAACCGTTATGAATGAAGTAATTTGCAAACGATTTTCCCGTGTATGATTCTGATTGGGCAATCTCGTTTCGATGATGAGGAAACTTCAAGTCTTGCCCCCCCCCGTGAATATCAATCGTTTCGCCTAAGTATTTCAACGCCATAGCTGAGCATTCAATGTGCCAGCCCGGTCTACCGTCGCTCCACGGACTTTCCCACGAAGGTTCTCCTTCCTTAGACTTTTTCCACAGCGCAAAATCCTTAGCATCTTTTTTATCACCGATGATTATTTCGCTTTCTTCCTCTTCCTCCTCTTCTTCTTCTAATTCGTCCTCGGAAATATTTTGTAATACCGCCTTATATTTAGGAAAGGTTTTAACTTCGAAATATACGCTGCCATTACTCTCGTAGGCATGATCTTTTTCGATTAAACCTTTTATAATTTTAATCATGTAATCGATGACTTCTGTTGCTCGAGGATTTTCCGTTTCGGGTTTAACATTCAGAGTTCTCATAATCTCGCGATATTCTTTTATGTAGATTTCGCTCAGCTCCTTATAATCCATATTTCTCTCATTCGCTCTTTTGATAATTTTATCGTCGATGTCGGTGTAATTCTTAACGATCTTTAACTCGTAACCCGAGAATTCTAAATATCGTCGAATGATATCGAAGGCAAGTGCTGACTTGGCATGCCCTAAATGCGGGCTATCGTAAACTGTAGGACCGCATACATACATTAGAACTTTGTCCGGATTAATAGGCTTAAATTCTTCTTCTTGGTAAGTTAAACTATTGTAGACTCTAATCATAAGTAAAACTAAATTGGTGGGATAATTCGCAATAATGGTTTAATTATATATTGTTATATTCGCTTTAGAAAGACAGTAAGCGTTTTAAGAAAAGCCAGCGGAGGGATTTGCACCCTCGAATCTGCCGATTGTAACAGACATGTTACAATTAGCGGCTCTGCAGGCCGTCTCCTTAACTACTCGGTTGCGTACACTTATCTGGAACGATAAAGGTTATACGCTGGCGCTGGCTCGATTTGTGTTTTGCGTCTATTGTAATTATACTTATTATATCAAAAAGCCTCCATTACTTATATATTTAGATCTAATAAAAGATTGAGTCATTTGGAAACCGACATGATCTATATAATTTTTATTTTAAGCATGATTCTGGTGTGAATTCCAATACTAACAGAATCAGAATTAAGCGGGATATAGAAACTTTTTTAAGATTCTTCGTAATTTATATTAATGATGCTCGAGGACTCGCGAAAACAGAGATACAAGAAGAAATTAGAAAAATTAGAATCGTACCAGCACTTATTTCGCAAATGGTTTGAATCTTATAAATCCAACCAGCTGAATAAAGGCGAAAATTTTGAGAAGATATTTGCGATATACCATTCTATTCAGTTGATCATTGAAGTAATAACCGATATTGTAGGGATGATGGTTAAGGATTTGTCTCTTATTGTCGAAGATAATTATTCTAATTTTGAAAAATTGCTTAATAGAGAGATTATCTCTTCAGACTTGTTTCAAGGGTTAAAAAATTTAAATGGACTAAGAAATAGAATCGTACACGATTATAATGGAATAATTGACGAAGTGGTGTGGGATTCCATAGAAGAAAATGAACCGTATATTGAGGAATTTAAGGAGATGGTGAGAAAGTGGTTGATTCAAAAGGGTTAAGGAGCCTAAATGATATAATTAATCAAATTAAGGAAGACTTCAGTTTTATTAGCGAGAATCCGAACATCTTGGGTGTCTTTCTTTATGGTTCCACTATATACAGAGCCCATCACCATCGTTCCGATATCGATGTGTGCGTGGTCACAAAATATAAAAAGCTGGTAAAAGCGTATAATTACATTATGGAAAATCTTAATAGGAACATTCACGAATATGATATTCGTTTTTTTAAGGGGTTGCCCCTTAAAATTCAAGGAGAAATAATGGAAAACGGTGTGCTTGTCGTTTCAAAGAACAAATACGAGTTGTACGAATATCTCTTTCCTTATAGGAAGAAATACGAGGATTGGAAATTTAAAATAACTTATTGTATGTGATTTTCAAAAATTATTCTTTACAAACAAGGACAGATTATTGAGTCTATGCTCCTCCTAGATCATCTTATTTCTTTATTCTCATACATATTATTTAGCCCTTTCGAAATGATTCTAATAGGAATCTTATCAACAATGGACTAACATATATTTCAAAAAAGAGTTCATTTTTGTAAAACCAACCAGCCATATAATAGAGACAATATCGAGAGAATATTTTTGAATTCTAATTCTACTCATTTAATTGGTCTCTTAACCGTTTCACGTCCTCCTTAAGTTTATTTGCTCTTTGTTCCGCTGCTTCTGCTTTCTGTTCCGCTGCTTCTGCTTTCTGTTCTACTGCCTCTGCTTTCGTTAAAAGAATCTGGAATGTATCTGTTTCTAACAGAATCATCCTATATAAGGATTTGCCGGACTCGTGCTTAGAACTACGTTTCTGCAGCCCTAATCGAAAGGGTACATATTCGCTGACATCAATTATCGCCTCTCGATTCGTTTTATCCCCGTCAATTGTGGTTTCACGCAATTCTACTATTTGATATTCACTCGATTGTTGAAGCATGTATGCCCGCAAAAAAGGAGGTTTATAAAATTTATTAGCAACATGATATGAGGGAAAGACAACGTAAAGAGGAACTTTCAGTTTGCGGCAATAATCTACATTCTCTCCGATGTCCATTCTCCAGGTGCTTTTTGAAAGTATATTTACTACCATCGTAGGTACGCGGTTATTATATTTCTTCGCCTTATATGAAGATAAGCGTTTAGGAATGTGCATATCCTTAAAATATGAGATGTCAAACTTTGCATCGATATTGAATCCAGCAATCGAGAAATAATGATGTAAGTCCCACATCGTCCTGTCATCGGGAAAATTCGTGGACAACACATCGTAGAGGTAATTGATTTCGTCGGAATGCGGTTCGTTCTCCCTACGACCAAGTCGCGGCCTTTTCGGGTCGTAATCGTCCGGAGGGTGTCCCTTGTGGCGCGTGCTTACGATCGAACTAGGATCGTCCATTTAATCTTGCATTTTTCTTACTTTAATGTAGTTTAGGAATTCAATTCAATTTGTTCCTTACGATTATATTATGAATTTGAGTATTTATTTTTATTATTTTATTAATTATCGTGTAATTACCCATAAAAACAATCGTTTAGAAATTCTCTCTTTTACTCTACTTAAGGAGAAACCAAAGGTATAATCATATAATCCTAAAAATAATTATGCTTTTTTATTTCTTGTGCGGTTTTCTTGAAACTATTCTAACGGGATTCAATCCTTTCCAGACGACCTCAAATCCAATCAAATTTAACGCTTTGTCGGTTAAATCATATTTATTGAGGATCTTTTTCACTATTGAAAACTTCCTATGTTCTCCTATCGTTTCTTTCAAGTTTAGCAAAAATCTTTCCGATAAGAGTTTATCGCCAACGACCACATATCCTTCGGGTTTAAGGTTTTCCAGAGTTTCAGGAGTTATATTCAATTCATTTGATTTATCTTTTATAGATACGATGTCTTCGTCTAATTTTATTTCCTTGGTTTCCCTTATTTCTCTTTTTATTAATTTAGCGGTTTCCTTGTTTAGAATTTTTAAAACCTTTTTGATGGGGATTCGTTTGTCGTAAAAAATCACCTCTCCTGGAAAATCACTGCGCGAGCATCGAAGGTTTTTATTTATCGCCGCAATAATTCGAGTTTTAGTTAGATTAAACTTCTGGATCTTTTTTTTGATGTATTCGGGTGTCCAAAAACCAATTATCTCCATATAGATTGTTAAATTGTTTTTAAAGAAGCCAAAATCGGGGATGATTACGTAATTACCCGCCTTAATAAATTTAGGCTCTCTTTCAATTCTCCACTCGGGAGCAAATAACTTGAAATCTTTATAGAATTGCTCCTCGACGTCGCTATCAAACTCTTTAACGTGGATTTCGCAGAGGGGAAAAAGTAAATTAACATCGGATGTAAGATTAAAATCGAAGACTCTGGGTTGGCCTCCTCGGACCATCTCTATTTTAGCGTTTATTGACCATCTCTCCGAAGAAACAATGTAGGGCAATAATTGAGCAAATTTTACTCCGTATTTCCTGGTTTTTTTTAAGAGCGAAGCCGGACCCGTGATCTTAATTTCTTTCCCGTCCGTTTCGTACATTAAGCCAAGAAAATTAATCATTCGGAATAATGCTTGGTAGTTTCCTTCGATTTGGAGAGTCATTTCTAAGCAATTGAATAGGAGCGTTTGAGTAATGGAAAGGTTGAAATTTCTAAGCAACTCTTCTGCCGAGTGTAGCTTTAATTTCTTTAAGACTTGTTCCTTTTCTAAATCAGCAAAAATAGCGTTTTCTATTTCTGCTGGCGAGCGTTCAAAGTCGCGTGCAGTTGATTCAATGATTTCTTTTCTTTTATCTTCGTCAAGGACAAATCCTTTTTCAAATAGCGCCGTTCTTACTTCTACGCTGTCTAATTCAGTACAAGGTTCAGAAACAGACCTCCTCCTCACCAACTCAGATAAACCGCGTATGGTTTTATAATCAGTCCGCCCTTTTTCTAAATTTCGCAGACTTTCCTTTATTTCTCTATATTTTTTACCGAGCGCTTTATTATAGATTGAGATAACCTTGTTTGGTAATTCAAGAGATTTAAGATAATGTGGCTGAATAGTTCCTCTGCTGAATTTAACATTAAGTAGGTCTTTCGCAAGCATTTAATTTTTCCTCCTGTAGGACGTAGAAATTTCCATCGTATTTTCTGTGACTATTTCGTAGAGGAGTGCTTTTTTGTTCTCATGCGGTCTTAATATGCGTCCTAATCGTTGGATATATTCTCGCGAACTTCCTGTACCACTTAAAATAATTGCTACATTTGCTTCGGGAACGTTGATACCCTCATCTAACACTTGCGAAGAAACGATCGCAGAATAAATCCCCTTTTTGAATTTATCTAACACGTCCTCTCTTTCCTTTTTTAAAGTTTTGTGCGTGATACAAGGGATTAGAAAGCGTTTCGAAATGATATAGACC
>WJKD01000540.1 GCA_014729315.1 Promethearchaeota archaeon
GATTAAAACTGAATCAAATTTCAAAGAGCGGGTATGTTTTAACTGTAATAAATCGTTGAATATCTTTGACTTTTTGTCTGACAACTTAGAATTCACCGCAGGGTATATCTTAGATTTATGGCAAAACAATCTGTACGAATTTTTTTGTTGCGACTGTTTTAAAGGCTTAAAGAAACAAGAAATGGAAGTAATTGAGCGTGAGTTAAAATATCGTTCTTGTCTATACTGTGATAAAACCATAGATATCTACGAGTTTTCAAAACTCCATGACTATCTAAAAATTAAAGAATTAAAAGAAATGTGGTTAAACGAGAACACATTAATTTTTTGTAATAAAATATGTGAAAGAAAATATTTTCGAGACATAAGAATTCACAACCAGTAATTTCTTCTTTAAAAATTAAAATCCGAACTGCCTTCATTTCATGAACATATCTTTTAATAGCTTATTTTCTTTATTTTAATCTGTTTATTAAATTAATCACAAAAAAAATAAGATTTGGATTTAATAATGCAAATTTATTTATTGGGACCTCGTGGGGGGCTCCACAAAGTTCAAAAAGCTAAATTTAACGATGAAGAAGGTTATATTATAGACGATCATAAAATTCTTTATCTTTGGTTAGGTTCAAAATTGACGGAGAAAAAAAAAGAGATTTATAGAAAGAAAATAAATATTTTAAACGAGAAAAGAAAAAATATTGCGAACATTCAAATCTTATATCAAGGAAAAGAATATGGTTCCTTCGTTGCTATAAAAGACTTTTTAAAAAAAGGCATCGGCAACGAAGAAGATCTTGAACGTAGAAATGAATTAGAGATACAATACGAAGATACGGTTGAGTTAATAGATCTTGGTTTGCCTCCTGATCTAGAAGCAGAAATTACCTTACTTGCACATAAATTTGCCCAAGAAAAAGACTCATACGAAGATTTATGCCAGAAACTCGCTAAAAAACAATTGATGTTAATAAAAGACAATGAAAAAATAACACAGAATGATATAGATAAAAAGGCAGAAGAGATTTTTAAGTCTTCTACAACCTACGAGGAATTGTGTTGGTTATTAGCCGAACTAAGTATAATAACCGAAGACAAATACAAATAAGCAAAATTCAAATTTAATTTTTAGATCATTTAAAGAGAGTATGCTATATTTCTCTTACTATTTATAAATAGTTAAATTCTTTAAGTTCAAAAATATAGAACTAGCTACTAATATTTTTATATGAGTTCTATCGTTATTCTAACATCAAAATAATTAGATAATTATAAATTTCAAAAAGATGATATAGGAATATGATATTAACTCCAATAGAAATTATAATGGCCACTTTTAGTCTGATCATAGTTACTATTTTCTCGCTTGTAGGAATTAGCATCGCTCTTAAGTATAGAAACACAAATGATAAGGTGTATCTTTTAGTTGGCTTAACTTGGATAGGTATTATAGAAGCGTGGGTTCCGAGCGGCATCGTTTTAATTGGTTCTATAATTACAAATAGTCTTATTCTTTCTAAAGAATCTTTTCTTATCATAGCAATAGCAGGATATCCATTATCAACCTTTATCTGGATAACTGCAATTGCTGAGATTTTATACTGGGATAAAAAAAAATTAATTCAAATAATCTTTGGAGTTGGAGGGGCAATTTATGAAATAGTATTTTTATCTGTTTTATTTACAGATGTTTCTTTAATTGCAGCTTTTAAAAGTCCAGTAGATGTATCTTATCAACCTATTGTATCGGTATACATTCTAATCGCATTAATCATAATCTTGTTAACTGGTTTGATTATCTCAATAAATTCGATAAAAGACAATATCCCTCAGAATAAGCTTAGAGGCTATTTCCTTCTTGCCGCTTTAACAACTTTGTTTATAGGAGGGCTCTTAGACGCTGCCGCTGATTTAGACCTTCTTGGTATAGTTTTAGTTCGATTGTTTGTCATTTCAAGCGCTATTGAATTCTACTTTGCATTCGTGATGCCAAATTTCATCAAGAGAATTTTTAAAATCTCTTAATTAAATTCTACCCGATTTAATAAGAAGTACAAAAGAAATCCATCTTAAATTTAACCTACCACTTTACTCTAAATTGTTTATATTCTTGTAAATTTCTTTCCAATTGTGAACTCTAATGATATTGTCATGATTTTCAATATTATAATTCCAAGGTTGATCGAATAAAAAAAGAAATCGGTCTTTCATTTTTTTTATGGGATTAACGAGATTCGGGTTATCATCTATGTATAGGTCAAATCGATGCTTTACTTTCAAATCCCAAGGTTTTTCTGCTACGATTATCATTTCGTTATAATGAATTCCTTCTATTATATTATGACGTTCTAACTTATTTTTAACGAGAGCTTCAAATTGATCGTTTAATGCAGAGAGGATGTTAACTTCGTGAAATTCAGTCAGCTTTTTCATAAAATTAGGTGCTTCCGGATCGATAAACTTAACCTTGTCCATTTCTTCGTAAGTTTTATAAAAAATGTCAAAAAATTCTCTTTCGCTAAAGTTCCATTCTTTATAGAATTCCCAATTGTTTACGTCCTCTTTTTTATAGTTAGAATTATATTTTCTATTGACAACTTCAATAACATTTTCCATATTATCAATTAAAACTCCATTTACATCTACAGCTATTTTCATGGCTTACCACTTTATTAAAAGAGGGTTTTATTCAAAGGTAAATTCTTTAGTATTAAAAATTATTTCTTTAATTTCAAATTAAATTATAGATTTAATCTTAAATTCTCTTTTATTAATTTTAGAATAAAGAAAAATAAAATATGATTTTTATTATAAAAAATTCAATCTGATCTCTTCTTGCCGAGAGTAGGCATAGCATGCTTATATTTGTTTAAGACGAATCTTGAGATGACTATGCGCTGGATTTCTGAGGTTCCCTCATAGATCTGGTATAATTTAGCGTCCCGGAATAGTTTTTCAACGGGATAAGTTCGTAAATATCCATACCCTCCAAAAATTTGTATAGCCTCAGTAGTTACATCCATCGCTACATCAGACGCAAAAGCTTTTGCAATTGCGGAACTTAAGTTGTTATCCATACCTTGATCTGCTTCCCACGCAGATTTATAGGTTAGTAAGCGAGCTGCTTCTACAGATTTAAACATATCGGCAATTTTAAACTGAATTGCTTGATATTTTTCTATCGGTCTTCCAAAGGTTTCTCGTTTTTTTGCGTAATCTATGGAATATTCCATCGCTGAACGAGCGCATCCAACCGCAAAAGCGCCAATGGCAGGTCTGGTGTGAGCAAAAGTCTGCATAGCTAAAACAAAACCATATCCTGGTTTAGCTAAAACATTCTCCTTTTTAATTCGAACATCTCTCAAAACCACTGAAACTGTGTTCGACGCTCTTTGACCAAGTTTTGGAATATGTTTACCTAATTTAACGCCTTCTGTATCTGTTGGAACAATGAAAGCGGCAATTCCTCTATGCTTTTTTTCAGGATCTGTAGTAGCAAAAACAGTGATATAATCCGCATGTCCGCCGTTTGTAATCCAAAATTTCGTCCCGTTTAGAATATAATCCTTTCCATCTTTTTCAGCTTTACATTTCATACCTGCAACATCCGATCCCATTGATGGTTCTGATGTAGCAAAGGCAATCAGCTTAAAATTTTTTGCGATATCAGTCAAGATGCGTTCTTTTTGTTCGTCAGATCCTCCGATCACTATCGGTTCAGCGCCTAAGTTGTTGTCAAATATAGAGGTTGCGATTCCAGGACAGGCTGCTGAGATTTCTTCCACAACGATGCACGATTCAAGTAATCCTGCTCCCGCGCCTCCGTATTTTTTTGGAATTCCAAGGTTCAATAGTCCTTGTTCGTAAGCTTTTTTAATAATGTCCATAGGAAACTCTTCTGATTCGTCATATTTCCTTGCAACAGGTAGGACTTCGTTAATAGCAAACTCTCTGGCTTTTTTTTGTAATTCTTTTTGTTCGTCAGTTAAGCTAAAATCCATCATTTTTAGTTTCCACCCATTTTATTGACTAATTTATCTATAATATTTGTAAAATTTAAATCTGTTTTTTTTGGAACGAACTTTATTTTAATATCTTCGTCTAAAAGTTCAATGTCAGTGGCCTCTAACTCCTTTTTAATTTCTCTTACAGCACCACCACCCCACCCGTACGAACCAAAAGCTAAACCTATCTTATTCATCGGTTTTAACCCTTTTTGATAAATTACATATTCTGCAACGGTTGGGTATAAGCCATTATTGAGAGTGGGACTTCCCACAAAAATCGCTTTTGCTTTCATTGCTTGCGTTATCACGTCAGAATAATCAGCGTAAGTTAACCGATATCTTTTGACGGGAATACCACGGTGGACGAGTTCGTGGTACAATGCTTTCGCAATTTTTTCTGTGCTACCCCACATAGTATCGTATACTATTAAGACATAATTTTCTTCTATTTCTCCCGCTGACCATTTAGTGTATTTCTCTAATATTTCTGGTATATATTTTCTCCAGCAAACCCCGTGAGAAGGACAGATGATGTCTATAGGTAATTCAGCAACTGCTGGAATTGTCTTTGCGATTAATTTAGATAGA
>WJKD01000541.1 GCA_014729315.1 Promethearchaeota archaeon
AAGATATTAAGGAAGAAATACAGACTATAAATAAATCTAAGAGAGAAAACGAGTTAAAAATCCGTCAATTGACACAAGATAAAATAAGTGTTGATTTATATGTAAAGCTATTACATGATGTTGAAATAGATAAGAAAATTAATTCTAAAAAATTAGAGATTGAAGTTGCTAAGGCTAATGAAGAAATTAAAAATAAAAACCTATTAAATGAAATTGAACAAATTACTTTTAATATTGATTTTCAAAGATTAGCAAAAGTTATTGAATTTTCTATAGATTCAATATCTCAGGAATATATCCAAAAAGTTGAAAACCATAAAGCTTATTTAAATATGGGAAAGGATGCAGAAGATTGGATTAGAAACGGATACGAAAAAATTCAGGAAAGTACTTGTCCATTTTGTTTGCGTTCATATTCCGAAGCTCCAGAAATTATAAAAGCATATAGTCAATACTTCCAAAAGGAATATATTGCTCTTAAAAAAGCTATTACGTCATATAAAATCGATATCGAAAAAATAAATTTAAATTATATTATTTCTGAAATCGATAAAATCGTCACAATAAATAATGAACTATTAGACTTCTGGAAAAAATATGCAAAAGATGGCTTAGAATATCCTGAAATTGAAATTCCTAAAAATCAGATTTTAGAAAACTTTGAAAATCTTAAAAAACTAATTATTGATAAGTCGAGTACTCCCATTAATTCATTAGATACAAGTATCTTATCAAAGTTTATAAAAACTATTGAAGAGACTAATAGTAAAATTAGTTTTTATAATTCGATGATTAATAATTATAGTGAAAAAATCAATGAAATCAAATCGATTAAAAGTAAAAATTTAAATGTTTTAGAAGATGAGTTGGCTATTTTAAAAATAAAAAAAGATAGATTTTCTGTGAAAGCGAAAGAATTGTGTGAAGATAATAAGGAAATGAATCATAAACTTGAATCTCTAAAAGATAGAAATATTGTAAAAAAAGATCATTTGTATAAATATACTCAAGATATTTTTAAGAAAAATCTGGAAAAGATTAATTTCTATTTAAGTAGATTTGCTCCTTATATTAAAATAATAAATATGGAAAGTAAATATAAAGGATCAAGCAAAGAACCATATGTTGAATATGCACTTTCAGTTTGTGATAATAAAATCGATTTTGTAGATAATAATATTGGACCATGTGTGAAGTATTGTCTAAGCGAAGGGGATAAAAGTGCGTTAGCCTTTTCTTTTTTTCTTGCAAATTTGGAAACTGCAGGAAACCTTAAAAATAAAATAATTATCTTTGATGATCCTATATCCAGTTTTGATGTTAATAGGAAAAATGCCTCAATTTTCCATTTATGTAAATTATCTTCTGAAGCAAGACAACTAATTGTTATGACACATAACATAGTTTTTGCAAGAGAATATTGGGAAAAAATGAATACTAATTGTTTATGTATAAAAATTGATGAAAATTGTGATTCAAGCTATATTGATTATTTTGATATGGAATCTGAGTCATTAACTGGATTATTTAAAGACTTTGATACACTTGATAAATATTTAGCTAACGGCGCAAATAACGATTCTGTGAGAAGAAATATTGCAAGATGTATCAGACCAGTGATTGAAGGTTTTTTAAGAATTAAATTTAGAAACGAATTCCTAAGAAATGAGTGGCTTGGTGGTTTTATCTCAAAGGTTAGAAATTCTTCAAATAATGATGTACTTTTTAGAGTCAAGCATTTACTAAGTGATTTTGAAGAAATAAATGAATATTGTAAAAAATATCATCATTCTAATCCAAATTCAGATAATGAACCAATTTATCATGCTGAACTAAAAAACTATATTGAGAAGACATTGAATTTAATTAATGTAGTTTAGCTTTAGATGATTTGAATACGAGTCCCATAAATCCATTTATCATTTTTGGACCAGGAACCATATTCACGAAAGCCAAACAAATTGAAACAATCAAAAATCTGTCTGATATTTCTATTGCTTTTATCCATAACAATTACCTGCAATCGAAACAGCACCAGCCCGGATGATGAACCCATTTTCACGGGAATCACCGAGACCAATGTCGATGGCGACATCCTTTCCGAAGATCCTAATGACTGGAAGTGGGATGCTTCGGAGAAAGCAGGTGATGTGATTATTACCGGATCCTATCAATTAAGACCTGCCTTTCCGAATCCGACTTATAATCTTCCTATGTTGTTCCAATTTGAATTACCGAAACAAACGTTCTGCAATCTTTATCTTATGAACGAGAATATGGATACGGTGAAAATATTTCATAGAGAACTCATGGTGGCAGGATTCTATTCTGTCATCTGGAAGTTGGATGATCAATCCGGCGAGAGATTACCTCCCGGCATGTACCGGTGCTTTTTTGAAATACCGGATACGACCATAACGGGGGATATTTTGATCAAAGATTATATGACGATCAAAAATACAGAATACATTGACTTTGCTGATGAACATTATGATATCTCGAAATGGAAATCATGGTATTTGAATTTAACTGAAAGTGAACAAAATTCAGTTCGATTTATGGAAGATCCCATGATTAAAGATGAAAAATTTTATGAGGTTATTGGTAAAGTTAATGGCGCCATTGTGGGCTGGCAAGATGTTCCGGCTGACATTGAGTATGCTGAAATATTTACACAGGAGTCAGCTTATCGAGACGAGTACCGGAAACTCTGGGCAGAGGCGCATAACTGATTAAAATATATATATGAATTGCATTCTTTTTAAAAAAAGAAAACGAATCGCATAGAACAACGCCACGCATTTACGCCGAAGGCGTTAAACAGCAGAGCCGGGGGTTGTGCTTTTCAAC
>WJKD01000542.1 GCA_014729315.1 Promethearchaeota archaeon
CTCCAGCGGTTCACCGTTTCCCACCCAAAACGTGCTCGCTCTTATTACCGAAGGATTCAGCACAAGCAAACGAGATCGTACCCCCGAAACGTTTCTCAAGATCGTGCGCACCCTTTACGACGTGTTTCGCTCATCGCCCGCCAATGTAGGCGTATTTTGCGCCTCTTATACCGTTTTAAACTCCTTGAGGATGTACGGGATTGTGGAAGCGGCGAGAAAAGCAAGAAAAAAGCTTTTTATCGAGCAATCGGGACTTTCCGCTTCAGAAAACTCCCTGCTACTCGAGGACTACAAATCGTGTGGAAAAGAAGAAAACGGCGCCGTGTTATTAGGCGTATGCGGAGGGAGGAACTCAGAAGGCGAGGACTTTCCGGGAACCGACATGACCACCGTGGTAATCGTGGGAATTCCATACCACCTACCGACCGCAAAAACTGATGCGACCATCCGCTATTACGACAAAGTGTTTCACAAAAAAGGGTGGGTGTATGCTTACTTAGCACCCTCCATGCAGAGGGCAAATCAAGCCTCGGGAAGACCGATCCGAAAACTTGACGATAAAGGAGCGATCATCTTCATGGACGAGCGATTCGCCGACAAACAACCGTGGATCTCCGCGTGGTTGAGAAATCGGGTAAAAACGCTCCCCGAATACGACCTACCCCGATTAAAACAAGTTCTAAAATCGTTTTGGCACAAATTTTAATAAAGAGATATCATCCTCGTGAAGCAATCGAAATAGACAGTAGAACACTTAATATTCGATATCGGGTTCCCAAATTAATTTTTCCATATCCTCAGCTATTTGAAGAAAAGCGTTTTTAATGTCTTCGGAAGAAAGGAATTTAATATTTCTTTTTATAACAAAAGTCCAACGCTTCAAATTTTCCATACGAATAGGTACCACGTTGGAATCTCGTATCTCTACGCAATACTTGCAAAACACGCCTCGTATATCGCCCGCGACTTTTTCTTCCTTAGCATAACAGCCTGAACCAATAGGTCTGTCGCAATTAAAGCATTCTTTCTCCCTGTCTACTATTTCTTCTCCACAAAAAAAGCATCTCATCTTGAAGATCACCTCACTTAAATTCTCTTAAAAATTACATTTGTTCCTTTAAAAAATCTTAGAATGCACTGGAGTTAAAAAATTTATAGAGGAAAAATCAGATAGGATCTAACCCTCCCCGAACGCGCGCAAGTAAAAAGGTGGGATTCAAAATCGCACACGACTAAAAATAAATTCCTAAAAATGTAAAGAAGAACCGTCGGGATTAAGAAAACAATAGAAAAGATACTTAGAAAATAGAAAAGGCGACTTCCGTCTCACATCGCCCCAAACGAGGGACCGAAAACTAAACAGAATAAGTAGGGTAAAAATTAGAGTGTATTTCTACACTAACCAAAAGACAAAAATCCAAGGTGCGACGGAAGTCATGGGATGAGTTTTTGATTTTGTGAGGCGTATACATAAAATATCGTTTTGGTAGTGTTTATTACGAAAGCTAGTGCTTAGTAAAATAGGAAGTATCCATACTATTTAAATGATCAGCTATCAATCTGTTCCCCTTGCCTACGAACGATCGCCCCTCTCAGCCCGATCAGTCGTTCGCGAGCTCGTATCCTCCCGAAACTAATCCCCTCGCAAATCGAAGCGCCGCTCTTGGTTGCCGCTCCTTTAGCACGACGAGGACGCGTACGAGGTGCTTACACAGACCCTCCTTTTGCCGAATAAGATCCGCACAGTCGGGACACGGATGGACCAATTTTCGGAGGGGAGCGTTTAATTCGAACGGGATCGCTTTTTCCGGGCATTCTTTCACAGTCCCCTTGAGAATGCCCTTCGAGAAATCCTTCACTTCGAGCTTTACAGCGTTTTCCGGGATCGAGACGCTCAAATTAATCTGCTTCCGACTCGCAATTTGCTTGATCAATCCCGCAAACTCGTCGACATCGGACCTCCGAGCCCCTTTTTTGAACGAGAGCTGCCAATCAAAATACGAAACCGCTTTTTCCATGTGACTCAAAAGCGAAGTCGGAAATTTATATCACGGGGGTGATACGGCTTAGTAATTTTTTTGTCGGATTTTAGTCCGAAAGTGTCGTGGGAAAAAATTTTTTTTTAAAAGTCCGGGCTATTCGCTATTAAAGGACGGGTAATTGTCGTAAGTTAATAAATTCCAACTAGCATTTCTCTCAATTTTTTCATTAATCTCGAATACCTTGAAACTTCAATTTCACTTATCCATTGTTATTAGAAAGTATTGAGGATTAGAGAAATTCCGAGCGATAACCTTTATCGTTCGCAAATCTCTCCTTGAATTCGAGAAATGTCGCTCTATCCCATTCCTCGAACGCCGCCTCGTATCGCTCGCCCCTCGTTTTCCATTGCGCTCCCGTAAATATTTGCTCAGTAACGGTGCATTCCGCTTGGACGTCAGACTTCGGATAAAACTCTACGCGGAATTTATAACGCCTCGCTTTTTTGACGTAAGCGTAATCGACCATCTGGACGTAAGTAAACAGCGTTTTCAGCGCGAAATGGCACAACCAGACAAAAAGGTAAGTCACGCCGATAAACATAGAGATTAAGAACACGATTTGTCCCGTCAACCCGGGATAATACTTCATCGATTCCAAAAGCGTTCCCACGTTCACGAAACTTTCAAACACTTCAGACGCTGCGAAATAAGTCCCGACCGCTATTCCCAAATAAAGCAAGTGTTTTATAATAGGAGGAATACGCTGAAATAGCAATTTTCGAAAGTCAAATCGTAAAATTTCCCTGAATTCGGTTGCCTTCTTTTCGCTTTTCTTTTTCGTTTTGTCTTTCCTACGAATAAAAGACCGCACGACGTTCGGAATTGCCAAGAACACCTTGTTGCGAAATAGCGAATCGAGTTTTGTTTTTAGCCCGTATTGCTCGTTTAAAGCACGCAGCCGTATTTTAATGAGAGGGGATATCTGATAACCGTAATACGATTTTCCATATAGGACAGCCGTTATCGCCGCCAGCAGCACAACGACGAATACCGAGACCTCAATCGTAAAAGCTCTTGTGAGCAACACGTAGAGTAAGGTCAGATAGCACCCGACGTGTATGCTCGTGAGTTTTTTAGCTTTAAACGAAGCAAACATATAATAAACGCCGACGCTAAAGATAATGGGAAACGCAAATAGCTGAAAGTAGGGCTCAATAGACGGAGGCGAAACGACCAACGCCCAGATAAAGATTACCACCGACAAGCCCGCTCCTACGCCCGGGA
>WJKD01000543.1 GCA_014729315.1 Promethearchaeota archaeon
CCACAGTTTCTTTATTCAAACCTAATTTAGGGGAACTTATAGTAAAAGATATTTTTATTATGATTTTTTTACTTTTTCATTTAAATAGAAGGAGAATAAGCTCTATTTACTATAATCGATTGGAGTTATTTTCAAAAAAGCCTTGAAAGAGTGGAATATCTATTAGCCTTAGGCTCAATTCTCGGTCTTTTAGGATTCATATTGGGACTTTTTGGATTAATTTTCGACTCATCTCGATCTCATAAGAAATGAATAATGAAGATAATGATATCGGTGACTTTGACGATTCTCTGCGGAGGATATCAACGGGGAATTAGATATTTCCACATTTCTGACAACCATTAGTAGCATAGAATTATCCATTAAAATAGGGATTGAAACTAGTTCAACTCATGACTTTTAATCTCAATATCACGAATATTATCGATAGAAATCATGTGATGAGAAACGGCGGACAACCTGTTGATGTCTGATAGGATATTTTCTCTTATTGTTTATCGAATCTATAAAATGGAGGATCATATTACTTGGTTATTAAATTAAATGTTTTATAAATAAGGAGATATCATAAATTATCGGAGCATCACTTTTTATATAGGATTTATTCTTTTTTGATAAGTGATGGATTACTATAGCTTTGAATCTTTCAATATAACGCAATATATCGAGCCTTGTCAAGGGAAAAGGCTTGACGACCTATTCCGCAATCAAACCATCATCCAAAATGACATGGGGGAGTTTCTCGAATTAATCTGGACGGAAGATCAATTTCCTCAAGAGTTTAGCTTTCAAAGAACTAAGGTAGGCTTATATCGTAATCTTAAAACTGTGTATAACATCGGCAAGCACACAGAGAAAAAAATGAGAAAAAGGGGAGTGAGGTCGTTATACGAGTTGCGAACGAATTTAAGGTTTCGAAACGCTGCTAGCGAGATTATTGAACAAATCCAGAGCAAAGATTTTAAAGCTTTATGTAAAAATAGATATATTTACGATTTAGATGTGTCTTTTTGCTTCAATCTCGAAGATTTCTTATTTTTGGATGTCGAAACTCTAGGAATTTACGATTCCCCAATTATTATCCTCGGAATCGGTTATTTCAGGAATAAGAAATTCATAATTCGTATTTTTTTTGCGAGAGAGATTGAGGAGGAAATTGCGATTTGCGAACATTTTAAAAATTTCATTTTACCGCGATTTAAGTGTTTCGTCACTTACAACGGGAAAAGCTTCGATATTCCTTACATAGCAAATCGAATGATGTATTATTTTGATAAGAATCCAATGATCTCTGATGATGATGCTCCTTATCGAAAGAGTAATACTTTATTCCATCATATTGACTTGTATCATAATTGCCGTCGAAGATATAAAGGTCTGTTAAGCAATTACACTTTGACTACAATAGAAAAATATCTATTAAATATGGAACGAGAAAACGATTTACCCGGTAATCTCGTTAGTTTTTTTTATCAAAAATACTTAGAAAAACCGCAAAAGTATGTTGGGTTAATTAAAGAATGTATCGAGCATAACTATTGGGATATTTATTCTATGCCTTTACTTTACCAGAAATTGTTAATGTAAAAGTTATTAATGGTTATTTCTTTTCTTATTTAATTTTCATAAAAGACTAGAGGATTTTTGAAGTATGTATAAAGCTAGGAATAAATTTGACAAAACCTTGGATTCTTTCCAGTCGATAAAAAATAAGCTCAGTAATTTAAAGGAATCTCTTTCTAATAAGAATTGTTTTCTCGGAGTTGACGGATATGTTGATTCTTTATATTCTATCGTCCAAAAACGCAAAGATCAAAACGAATGGAAAAGAATGGATTCTATGGCATCGTTTGGAAACCTAATTACTAAAGTTGCGGGAAGTTCGGCTAACATCGAGAGAGTTTTGAAACGCAAAATATCTGGTGGATTTGCTCCCAACTCGTGTAAAGCGTTGATAGCTTTGGGAATAAAAGTTTTTTTACTTGCAGCTATTGGCTATCCCAAAATTAACGAAGTTTTTAAATTAATTGACCAAAAATCTGTAGAAGCAAAGTCATTTGCCGATCCCGGGGAGACCTTAGGATTAGAATTTGATGATGGAAAAATAATGCTTTCTGATTTCGAAAATATTTTCAATATCAATTGGGATCTTCTAACGGAAAGAATAAATACCGATTATCTCATAGATAAATTTGAGAAATCCCAATTTATCGGTTTCGGTCATTGGTCTTTAGTTATTTCTATGGGAGAAATATGGGAGCATTTAATTGAGGAGATTTTTCCTAAAGTTGCCAATTGCCAACAAAAATTATTCTTCGTAGATTTGGCGGATCTTAAGAAAAGGACTAACGAAGATATTCTAAATATGCTCAAAATTTTAAAAAAAATGGATAAGTTAATTCCTGTATTATTAAGTTTGAACGATCAAGAAGCTGTGGATCTTTTAAAAGCTTTAGAAATTGAAGAATTTGACGGCATTAAGTCAAATAATTTTCAATTTTATGCAGATTTAGGTTTAAAATTAAATAATAAAATAGGGTTAACTTATCTAGTTATTCACTCTCCTCATTTTGCTACAATAACAAAAAATAAGGATCATTATTGGGTTACAGAAGGCTTTACTTCCAAACCAAAATATACAACGGGAGCTGGTGATCATTTTCACGCAGGAGTTGCAGCGGGACTAGCTTGCGATCTCACTCCCCCAGAAGCGATTCTCCTTGGAAACGCATTGACCGCTGTCTTTGTTCGAACGGGACAATCTCCTAATTGGGAGCAGCTATCTACCTTCATTAAAAATTATATGCATTATTTAGAAGTTGATGATCCAAATTTTAGCTAGGATCTTTTTTTCCATTTTCTTTGCTAAAACTATTGTTGGTATTTAACTTAACGTTTTAAATCATAACAAGCACTATTTTATTTTAATTATAATATCATAAATTAATAAGTGATTTTTTATGAGCGAACTAGAAAACAAGTTATTTGACGAAACGTGGAATGTGAACCATCGCGATAAGATCATTAATCGTCTTAAGTCTACTCAATACGATATTATTGTTGTCGGATGTGGCATTACCGGTACCGGGGTTGCCAGAGAGGCAGCAATGAGGGGGTTGAAGGTTGCTTGCGTCGACATGCAAGATTTTGCTGGAGGAACATCTTCTCGAAGCTCAAAATTAGGGCATGGAGGGATAAGATATTTAGGATATGGGGAGATGGATTTAGTGCACGAAGCAACAACAGAGCGCAATTGGATGGTTGCCCATATTCCTCATTTAGTGAGACCAATACCATTTCTTATTCCAGTTTTAAAGGGCGGAAAATATAAAAAGAGAGATATTCTAAGCGCGTGTAAAATTTACGATTTTTTAGGAAATAAAGATACGGAATTTAAGATATACAAAAAACACAAGTGGTACAAGTCAGAGGGAGTTTTTGAAATAGAACCTGAACTTAAACGGGAGGGATTGGAAGGAGGTGCCGTATATTATGACACTAATGTTGATGATGCAAGATTAACTATTGAAACATTAAAAGAAGCCATAATAAGGGGGGCTGATGCCCTAAATTACTGCAAAGTTATTGACTATATTAAAGATGATGGAAAAATTGTTGGAGTAATATGTACTGATATAGAAAACAATAAAACTATTGAAATTAAGGGAAAATTGGTTGTAAATGCAACGGGAATATGGACCGATGAATTATTGAAAAACTATCCTGATCATGTCCCCGAACCATTGATTCGACCCACCAAAGGTGTACATGTCGAATTCAAACGCGAACATGTGAAACATGAAAATGCATTAGGTTTACGTTCTATATTTGATAACAGATTCTTCTTCGTTATACCTCGTGGTAAGTATTCTATTGTTGGAACAACAGATACCGATTATGAAGGAGATCTGCAAAATCCCTTCTGTAATAAAGAGGACGCAGATTATTTACTAGAATCTGTAAAAAATTATATTCCTGATGCTGAATTGGATTATGAAAACATTCTTTCTACTTATGCGGGTATTAGGC
>WJKD01000544.1 GCA_014729315.1 Promethearchaeota archaeon
ATTGGAATTGATTAGTAATGATGAAGGCTTTATTGTTGATAGGCTTGAAGTCGGAGATGGAAACTACACGATTAAGTTAAATTCAACTTATGTGGATGCTCGTGTAACTGCGTATACGCTTCAATTTAGATTAAACGCCACTGGTAATGAGACTCAGATTATAACGCTCCAAATAACAATCCTATTACCCAAAACGGAAGTAGTTGATTTAATTTATAATCTTGACGAGAACAATGTCTTACCCGAGGGACTCAATATTACGCTATACTTTAATTTCACAGACGCTTACAGGAACAAACCCATCGATTCAATAACCACCGAAAATGTAACTGTTAAAGAAGGAAATACGCTCTGGAGTACTCTAAGAAGCGATCCCGACTTTCCAAATGGCGGATGGTTATTAGAATACATAGGGAACGGAAATTATTCCTTAAAGATTAGCACGCTTGGATTAACCGAGGGTAATCAATATATAATCTCTATAAACATTACCTATTATTCGCCAAACCCAGGACCGTATAACTATAGTTACTTTACCCTTCAGTTCTACTACGGAAGCGCTGCTCCAACAACACCTACAAATGGCGGAGACGACGATGATGGAGGAGGCGGAACTACTGGAGAAGGAGGCATTCCCATTGAAACATTAATACTTTGGGGCGTTTTATTAGGCATCGTTGTTGCCGGAGGTGGCGCTGTTGCGGGCGTGTATAAAGGCGTAATTGTTCCGAAAAAGAAAGAAAAGGAGCGAATCCTACGAGAAGTCACCACAATATTCGACGACGCTATCAATCTCGAACACATCTTAGTGATTTATAAGGGTACGGGAACATGTATATTCTTTAAAACCTACGGAATGGAAAAGATCGACCCCGAATTGATAAGTGGATTCCTTACTGCCGTATCCTCATTCGGGAGAGAGATGGATTCTCAAGAAGCGCTAAACGAAATTCAATACGGAGACAAAATGCTACTACTTGCGGACGGTGAAAACATAAGAGTTGCCCTCGTGCTAAATAAAAAAGCCTCCATTATCTTACGAAGACATTTGAAAGATTTCATTGACGCATTTGAACAGGAATACGCAGAGCAACTTCCGAAATGGAGAGGTAAAATAGACGTTTTTAAAGATGCCGGAGAGCTCGTGGATGACATGTTGAATACTTCGATTATCTTACCTCATCAAGTCACCTACGATTTAGGAAAAGTGAAAGCGCTTAAAAACCCTCATTCGAAAGATGTCTTAACCACCGCAACTGAACTAGTAGAAGAATCGGATCGCGATTTCTTCTTTATTTCAAGGTTGTTAATCGAAGCTACTGACACGCTTGGAAAGGATAAAGCCGAGGTCTTTATGGGAATAAAGGAACTGCGAGACCTGGGGCTTTTAACTCCTATTCAAATTACAGCACTCGAAGAAAGACCAATTTCTCAACAAGAAATCAACCAACTCCAGAAACGAGTTTCCGCTATTAAGGAAATCCCCGAAGAAGAAAAACAAAAAATCGTAAACGAATTGAAAGAGATGACTCCTGGAGAAAGAGAAGCTTACCTCGCCAGTTTAGAAGAGAAACAAGAAATTGTTTCCGCTCCTATACGGACCAAAGCAGGCACTAAAATTATAGAAAACGAGAAAGAAGCAAAGAAAGAAGTGAAAAATCTCGAAAAGCTTGCGAAAAAGGCGCTGAAAAGCGGAGATAGAAAAGAGTCGATAGAATACTACAAGAGTGCAGCGATGATAGCCACAAACTGGGACTTATCCGAAAAGTCCGAAGAAATCGAGGACGAAATAAGAGTGATCACCATCAAGGGCTTAAAAGAGGACATGAAACGATTGGAAAAAGAAGCACGCTCTGCTGAAAAGCAAAAGGACTACGAAGTTGCCTCACAGATGTATTATCAAGCTTCGAAGGTTGCCAGCGAAATCTTTAAACTGGGTATAACGGAAATGACAAAAGAAGTCAAGAGATTCTCAAATAAAGCTAAAGAATTGGAAAAAAACCCAAAATAAATTTTTTTTAATATTAAATCTTTAAATTTTAATTAACATTTTTATTTTTCTTATTCTTTATTTCTTTTACCTATATTTAACTAAGATATATGATTTTGAAAGCATTAAATAATAAGTGAACTGATAATGCTTATAGAAATTTTTTTATATCTAAATTGTATTAATGTATCACAATCATGAATCCAATCTCAGTCGAAATTCAAGATCAACTCGAAAAATTTGTTCTTCAAATTATTTTTCAAGACAAAGCGTTTAAATCCACGAAATATCTGATAGAAAAAGTACTTGAAAAAGCTTTTGAAGAAAAAGTCACAGCATCTGAAAGAACGATTAAATCGGTCATTGAACAGATGAATATAGACAAAAAAATTGAGTTTAGTCAGTCGCAAGGTTGGAAAATTCTAATTTAGCTATAAAAACCTCATTAATGTTTCACTAAGCTCAAAAAATCAAATAAAATTAGAGTAAAGTAAATAATTTTTAACCTTCCTTTATTCCTTCTTCAGTAATAGAAAATACGGCTTCTCCTTCTGGTAAATTTGGAGCGTCTACGATTTTCGCTATTCTTTGTTCTCCTTTCCCTTTTCTTAAATAGACGCGAATAGTTGAACCATGAGCAATTATATTTCCTCCCACTGGTCTTAAAGGATTACCGTAAAACACGTCGGGTTTTGCTGCAACTTGGTTTGTGACTACTACTGCTAATTCGGGATAGATGTCGCATAGTCGAAGTAAATCGTGTAAATGGGTGTTAAGTATTTGTTGTCGGTTAGCTAAAGTTCCTCTTCCAATATATTCGTTTCTAAAATGTCCGATGAGCGAATCAACAACAATTAGCTTAATATTTTTTTCTTTAATCAATCCGGCTGCTTCCTTAATGAGTAAAATCTGGTGGTCAGAATTATACGCACGACCAAAAACAATGTTTTTCAATACTTGATTATAATCCAAATCCAAAGCTTCTGCCATTTGAATAATTCTCTCTGGTCTAAAAGTGCCTTCGGTGTCGATATAGAGCGCATTCCCTTCTAAACCACCCTTTTCTTGCGGCAGTTGCACATTCACGCATAATTGATGCATAACCTGAGTTTTACCCGTCCTAAATTCGCCAAAAAACTCAATCAAGCTCCCCGTTTCTACGCCACCACCAAGAAGATCGTCAAATTCATGACTACCCGTACTGATTCGGGCGATATTTTTTCGATGTTCCCATATAATTTCCGCACTTTTAAAACCAATCGATAATTTTTTCATCGAGGCTTTGATTAATTTAATCGTTGTTTTCTCCCCAATTCCACATTCATCTTGAATAATAGTTGGGGGGGTATACGCTATAGATTCTAGACTCTTAAAACCTGCTTTTACTAACTTGTTAAGCGTAGCTTTTCCAACTCCCGGAAGACTTTTAACCGCTTGTATACATTCTTCGATTTCTTCTTTAATACTTAAGTCGCCTTCGTCCTCATCATCATCTTCTAAATTTTCGGGTTCCTCGTCTTCTTCATCTTCAACCTCTTCCTCGAAATCATCTTCTATGATATCTTCAAAATCCTCAAAATCTTCTTCATCGTATTCAATTTCATCCTCCTCAACTTCTTCTTCGAGATCCTCTTCTTCAATCTCTTCGTCCTCTTCTTCTAAGATCTCTTTCTCTTGAGGACTATTTTCATCTTTTTCTTCAGAACCATTATCGTCCAGATCTAAATCTTGAGCATATTTCAAATGATTTTTGTAGATCTTCCCTTTAATATGATTTCGTTCGCATTGCGTACAATAATACGGGTCTCCCATTTTAAATCCGTTTGTCTCGCTTTTCATCTCAACAGCTTTGGCCACTCTTAATCACATTTATATTAATTTTTTCGTGTAATTTTTATAACTATTTCTATTAAGAAGATATAAAATGGCGAGCTATTTTAAAGAAAATAGAGTTCTAATTTACAAATTTATTTCAAAAAGAGTGTAAAGGAAGAATCAAAGATAAGCGTTAATTCTCACATTATGTGACAATGTAAATTAAGAATTAAATTAGTCTAAAACCATTACGAGTCGTTTTTCAATCGAGCTTTGAGTCGTTTTATTTCTCTTTCTTTCGCTTCTCGCATTTTTCTCTCTTTTAGCAGTTGCTTATCCTTCTCGTCCAACTGTTTGTCCTTCTCGTCCAACTGTTTGTCCTTCTCGTCTAACTGTTTGTCCTTCTCGTCCAACTCAGCAATTTTCAAACTAAGCTCCCGCTCAAGAACATCTACCTTGACTATATTTTCTACACCCAATAATTCTTCTTTCTCTTCGTCAAGCTGGCTTTTTTTAGCCAGTTCTTTAGTAAAATCTTTTGTTCCCATTCTGATCGCTTCCACCAACTCGTCAATAGTTTCCGATAACGTTTGTTTTGATATTTTAATTACGACTAAGTAATAAATGCACGCTCGATCTTTTATAATTTTGCCCTTTTGTTTTGAACCGACTTTTAAAAAATACGAAAAATACAGGTGGTCGCTCACGGAAAAGGTTTCCTTTCTTTTTCTCAATTCTCTCCTCAAGTACTTCAACTTGTTGGTATGCGTTCGCAATTCCAAGACCTCAAATCCTTTTGTTTCCTCTTTGGGTATGCTTAGATCGGGGTATTTTTTATTCCTTTTTCTAAATTCTCTGCTAAACTGCCCCTCTCCTCGAAAAAGAGCATCGTTTAAAAATCGAAGAATAATATCGTGTTGAGTCGCGTATCCCTTGGCATATTGATCCTTCAGTTCTCTTACCATAAGTGTTATATCATTAGACCAAAAAGCGTGAATTTTGAAATATTCGTAATTCTTATGAAGATCCATAATAATTGATATTAGATTTCAAAAAATAAAAACTATAAAGGATACTATAGGCGTCTCCTATATGGGATTTTATTAAGGAATCCTATTTCAAAAAAGCCAAAAATTGGATTAAGTCTTAAAAAGTAATTAAATCGTTACATTATGCTTTTAATCTGTTCGGAAACTTTTCTCATTTCAATAAAGCAAGTATCCATGCGAGCATCCATATTTAAACATACCGCAATAATCAATTCTTTTCCAGCTTCCATTACCACAAAGTTCCCCTCGTCTCCTTGTAAGATACATAAATCAAGAATCCCTGATTTGAGTTCAAGCAATACCCTTTCTGCAACTGAAAGAATCGTAGCCGTCATAGCTGCGAGCTTGATGTCCGAGATGCCTTCCTCCAATATGGATTGGACAATCAATCCCTCGGCTGAAACTATAGCAGAAGATCGGACTCCATCAATATTATCATGTAAGGTTTGTAGTAAAAATAAGAGTTGTTCTTCAGACATCGATTGAAATCAATTCGTATTATTATTGTATTTTTTTGTTTCAATTATTTTAGTTATAAAATAATGTTATTATAATTTTAATGTTTTTATTTAGAAAATCACAAGTATAGGTGATACTCGGAATTTTTTTTTCTACATAATTAGAATCAATTACGAATATTGAACTACACATCCCAAAGGGGAAGTGATTCCCTACGAGTCTGCTAAGCCTTTGCTGGTGGGCATATCTTAGAGCTGTTTATCGTAGTAAATCCTTTCCATCGTTGGAGAAAGGATTCCTCGTTCAAAGAGGGTTGATGCGTTAAGCCATCATCTTCAAAATCTTTATTTCGTTTTTTCAATAAGAATTTCGCCATAATATTGACCGCAGAGTTTAAGTCGCGGTCAAGACAATGACCACAATCGCAAATAATTGTGCGTTCCGAGAGAGAACGCTTCCTTTTCCTCCCGCAGTTTGAACAAACTTGAGAAGTATACGATTCGTCAATTCTTATTATTCTCTTACCTTGTTTCTTTGCTTTGTAGGTTAAGAATTCAACAAATCTTCCCAAACTTCCCGTGTTTTGTAAGCTGTGGTTTAAAGTCTTGTTTGCCTTAGTTCGCCTTGCGTTTCCTGTTCCCTTTTTCTTCCTCGCCATCTTTTTGACTTCTAACTTCCCGACCACGATGGTGTTCGCTTTCGTGTTCTCTACGACTTGTTTACTTATCTTATGCTGAAAGTCTCGAAGCTGGTTCGTACATTTTCGCATCATCTTACAGAGCTTATTATGATACCGTTTCCATCTCCGAGAATATTTCTTACAACGGTCTCGTTTCGATTGGACTTGCTCAATCTTCTCTTTCCAATACTTGTCGGCTCTGCGGTTTTTGAATTGAACGAACTTTCCGTCTATGTTGACCGCACTTACGATGTTACTTATCCCTAAATCGATCGCCTGATACTTCCCGTTATCGAAATAGTCCTTCGGAGAGATTTCGTAAGAAAACGCTACAAACCATCGTTCCCGTTTGTCGCAATAGATCTCGACTTGCTTTATTTTCTTAGCTTCCGCAGGTAAGGGATAATGCGAGATATCAAAAGTTAGATCGGTCTTCGAAGGAAGCTTGTGAGAAAAAGTAATTGCGTTGTCGATTAGCTTAAAACCAGATTGATTGTAGCATAAAGTCGTGAAGTATTTCTTTCCGCAATAGGCCGGAGGTCGGGCATCCTCGTATCCCTTTTTCCATAACGCAAAGAAAGATTTGTAGTTTGCGTCTAGCTTCTTGAGAGTCATCTGAAGGACTTTTGAGTATACCCACTTGTATTGGGGATATTTTTGTTTCAATGAAGGCAACTTGTTTTGCTGGTCGGTATAAATGAGATATTTCCGTTTTTTTTCGGTTTCTGTTTGTTCTTCTTCCAATCGTGGA
The DNA here is from genome assembly GCA_014729315.1 of Promethearchaeota archaeon. The sequence goes on from WJKD01000544.1 coordinate 6,744, forward strand.
TGCGATCTCGCAAGGCAAAATTATAGAGCAACCGACACTTTTCAGATAATATCCATAACGCATTTTCTTGTGTTTTAGTTGGATAAATGCGAACTTTATGTGTTAGATGCATCCTTTTTTAACCTCATTTCATAATAAAGCAGGGATTGATATTTAAACTTCATAGATTAATCATTTAGTAATTTTTTAGAAACACTAAGAAGACTTCTAAGAGATAGTCAAATCTCAATTCATCCCCTCCCTAAATAGAGGGGATTTCTTGAGGTAGAAATTGAAACTGAATAAAATGTATTAAAAATAAAAAGAAAAATATATAAGTGTAACATTTAGATCAGATGGGAGAACTATAATGAATAAACAAATCAATATTGAATATTATCCAAAATTAGATGTGGGATTAATTCAGAAAGCCGTAAAACGCATAAACGATTTAAGGGAAAATTATAATATGCCGTTCTTTATCGATACGCAAGGATATCTAGATTTCGAAGAAATAGAACGAGTATCAAAACAATTTATGGAAAAGAGTATAGAAAATTTGATTGTATTGGGAACAGGGGGATCAATACAAACCTTATTAGCATTAAAACCTTTATCAAGCGTTAAGATTTATCCAATAACAAGCTCTAGAGCATTTGAGCTAGCTAGTTGCTTAGAACAGACAAGTCCAGATGACTCCTTAGTTATCCCTATTTCCAGAGGAGGGGAAACTTTAGATGTTAACTCCACAATTGGAACTTTCATGGAGAAAAGGTACCCATTTTTGGGTTTATCTTCCCAAGGTACAATGTACGAATTATTAATTAAAAAGAACATCCCAATTTTAGATGTTCCCGATTTATCGGGAAGGTTTGCCGGATCTATATCAAATGTCGGAATTGTTCCCGCCTATATCTCTGGAATTAAAGTGAGAGAATTCTTAAATAGTCTAGACGAAGGATATAAAATATACATGAATTATGAATCGAATATTGCCTTAGATTTCGCAGCGTTTTTATACGAATTATATAAAATTGGTTATAGAGTTATTTTCTCTATGCCATATTCGGAAAACCTTGAAGGGAGTGTGGGCCTATTTGTGCAAGAAATCTCGGAGAGCACAGGAAAGCAGGGAAAGGGCTTAATGGGCGCTTTTCAAGAAGGCCCTCTTTGCCAGCATTCTGTATTAGAATTTTTATTAGGGGGGAGTAAAGGGAATGTGGTCCCTCTTATTTGGACTATAGACGAGGAAAAGCCCGATATAACCTTGACTTCTAACATCAGCTACGTAAATAATCAAACTGCCCAAACTATAGTAAATTACCAAGCAGACGCCACTTTTCAAGCATTATTAGAACAAAGAGTTCCATCCGCTAAAATATCAATAAAAACTATTGACGAAAAACACCTGGGCAAATTAATTGCGTTTATACAATCAACAGTCTATTACCTCTGTCTTTTAGTTGATGTTAATTGGGCGAATAATCCGAAGGTGGTCATCGGAAAAAAAATTTGTAACCAAGCTTTAAAATCTAATATTCCAGCAACTGAACGGATTAAAAAAAGAGAAGAGATCGCTGCTGATAAGTTCAGAGATTTCTTTAAGAAGGAGATATAAATAGAATTCGTTAAAAATTTTAATTTTCTATAATTTAATTTTTATTGATAAACGCATCATATAGAACATTAATGGCTTTTTTGCAGTCCTTCCGCTCAATTATAATCGTAATGTTCAGTTCGGACGATCCTTGAGCTATCGCTCTGACATTAATCTTATTTTCGCCTAATGTCGTAAAGATTTTTCCTGCTATACCAGGGGTGTGAAGCATTCCTGCACCTATTACTGCAATGAGCGAGATATCGTTGTCAATCTTGATGCTAAACCATTGTTTCCCGAATAGGTCTGAACGCCGCAGGAGGTGGCTAACTGTCATCGAATCTTCGATATCAATACCAAAGGTAATATTATTCTCAGACGAACTCTGCGATATGAACTTGATATTTACGTTGTTATCACCCAATAGAGAAAACAATTTTGAAACTGTGCCTGGTAAAGAAATCATGGTACCGCTCTCTATGGTCACCATCGATAATCTCTGGATCGAGGTCACTGCTTTAATAATTTTGTCGTCTTTTGAAATTTCCTTGGTTATCGTCGTGAACTCGTTTGATTCTGGGTTCTTAAAAGGTCTTATTTCCGACGGGATACTTCGATTTTCGTTTACATCCAAGCAAACAGGATGTAGTACTTTAGATCCGAAAAATGCTAATTCCTTTGCCTCGATATATGAGATATACTTTAATAATGCCGTTTTTTTAGCGATTCTGGGATCTGCGTTTAAAAATCCCGGAACATCCTTCCAATATATGACTTTTGAATTATATTTTGGTTTTAGACAGTATGCGATGATTGCAGCTGTTAGATCAGTGCCTCCCCGTCCTAAAGTAGTTATTTTTTTATCTTTAGTCGAACCATAAAATCCCGTGATACAAATAACGTCACATAAATTTTTATCAATTAATGGAAGAACTTTTCTACCGAATAATTCTTCTGTTTCGTCTAAAAGTGGTAAAGCGTTTCCAAAATTATCGTCGGTAAGAATGATTTCGTCAGAAGAAATGAATTTACATCTAAATCCAATTGATGCGAGATATTTAGAAAAAATAAAGGTACTTAATTTTTCTCCGTAGGAAATAATTAAATCTTGGATATCTTGACTGGGCCGAATTAATCCAATAACTCTTCCTAGTTGTTTTAACTCGTCAATATGGTTCTTGATAAATTCCGAAATTTCTTGGTTTTCCTTAGCTTGTTTATCTATTATGTGATTAACAATATCTTCGTGTTTTTCTTTAATATGATCCAATAAATCTCTACATTCTTTATCGTCTCGACCTTCAACGCACGATCTTTTATAAAAATTAATAAGCTCGTCCGTAATGCCTTTAATTGCCGAACATACTACGATGATTCTTGAATTATCGTTATAGGCTTCAATGTTTTTAACGGATTGCTGGAAAGATTCCGCGTCTTGTAAACAAGAACCACCAAATTTCATAACCACTAGATTCTTACTTTGGTTTGACGATAGCATATTATTCTAAATCTCTATCTAATTATTAGGAGAATTAGTAAATTAAACAAATTAGATTTTACCATTTTTCACAATCTAGAAATAACTTTTGTTGTTTAAATTAGATATAGGTCAATATCTTCAATAAGAATTGATTATATCTTATAGCGACTGAAAATAAATTTCTCAATTAGAACCTTTTTTGAAAATTAAAAAGATAAATAAAAAGAAATTAAAGAATTTTTGTTTCCGAGGTTGGAGTTGGCGTTTTAATTACTAAAAAGGAAAAATCTTTATCCGAATTGTTGAGGAGCTTATGAGGTATTTTCGCCGGACTGAAGATTAATTGTCCTTTTATCACATCTTTCCTTTCTTCACCTATTTCTACGCTTCCTTCTCCTTCAAGCACGTAGAAAGTGACATCAACAGGTGTGATATGCTTCTTTAAGGCTTCTCCCGGTTTTAACTCAATATGGACAATTGTTGCATGTTCAAAAGAAAATAATTTCCTTACATCTACCTTATGTGGGGTTTTCGCAACCTCAACTTCACTTTTATCAATGATTTTTATTTTTATCACCTTATTACAAGAAAATAGGTTCTATTAAATTTTAGAATTTTGTACTTAAAGATTTAGTCCTTAAATATTATTAATTCGAACATGTTCAAATTGGAACTCGTGATTCATTCTAAAT
>WJKD01000545.1 GCA_014729315.1 Promethearchaeota archaeon
CATCCATGCCCTAAAGGACATGGCTTTCTGCTTGAAAAACGGTAAAAATCAATCAATATCCCAGATATCTTTTTGTCCTTAACTAGATTAGATTGGTCGTTCGAGACAATCAAAAGGAGGTCTATATCGCTTTCTTTGTTCAAAGTGCCTCTTGCAATCGATCCGTATAGAATTAATGATATAATTTCCTTCCCTAACTCTTGTTTTAAATCAGCTAAAAAGTTTTTAAAATAATCCTTAAAAAATGCTGGTACCTTATCTAAATGACTAGGAATATTCTCTAAATTGTACACATTCAATTCAAAATCGTTTTAAGAAATATAACTTATAAAACACTCGATTAGTTAATGCTTACAAACATAATTAACTAGTTCAAAAATATAATTTTTCGTATTTTCTACTCCATGCTTTAATCTGCCATTTTTTTCTGGAAAAAATTTGAAATTTTATATTGCTGACGTTTAAAATCTATTTATAGAATAATTTACGGGAGAGAATATGAATCTAATTTGTTTCAGCCACATCTATTAAGTTTCAAAACCCGGTTATTTACACAACATTTTGAACTTATTTGACTTAATACATCCGCCTTAGAAAAAAGTAGAGAATATATAGCGTTGCCAACACCGCTATAAGCACCCGAATTTTCTTCAAGTTGATTTTCGCCTTGTTCTCCTCGTAATTCTCAAAAATATCGGACGGATGAACTGCTTGACACTCGTTACATACATATTGGTCAGCTTGTGCGTCGTAACGAACATTTCCTCCGCACACGGCGCAATTAAAATATTTTTTCGTCATCTTCAGAATCCTAAAATTACTAAGATTATATAACCCGCTATTGGTAATAAATTTTCCTCTTAAGAATTAGCAATCTCGCCTTCTTACGGGTTTATCTTAAGATTTCATCGTTGATCTCCCCTCTTCGTATTCTCTTTACATTCCTTCGTTTATATCGTAATATCGTTTGAAATAAATCGTTTTATTCTTTTGGGTTGTCGATGATAAAAAGAATCATTAGAATTTTACAAATTTGTGAAAAGAGAATAATGGATTCTTGACTACCTCGATCTTGGAATGTTTCTTGAAGATTTTATTCCTTAGGGTAAGGTTTATAAAGGAAAAAAAATACGATAGAAGAAACAATAATTTTAAATTCCCAAAACACTAATAAATACTTAGGATCAAAAATTGGTTCGTAGGTCAAAGATACTCTATAAAGACTCCTGCCGCACCCTGGATTTTTGTCTTTTGGTTAGTGTAGAAATACACTCTAATTTTTGCCCTACTGATCCTTTTAAATTTTTGACCTTTACTTTTAGGTCCCGTGGCAGGAGTCACCCTTTCCACTCTGGACTATTTACTACAACCTATAACTCATTAGGTAAAATTTGAGGTTTTTTTGAAGTTCTTGATTCTTATTTTGCATGATCTTCAATAACTATAATAACTTTATATGCACGCAAGAAAAGATGTTTTAATTATTAGATTAGAGACGAAGATTATCATTTTAGAAGATAAAATTGTAGGAAGAGATTAAATTTTATATAGAATAGGATTATTAAAATTATGGGACTTATTGAAGAGTGGATATCATGGATTTTTCAAGGTAATATTATGACAAAGAAAACATCAACTTTTAAATAGTTAGATACACCTAATTAAATCATTATGTTTGAATTGACATATTCACAAATTTTTCTATTGATCTATGTAGTATCGGTTATTGCGTATTACATAGGAACCTATGGGAGTGTGGAAGGTAAACACGAAAGAGCATTAACCGAGCGCTACGAGCGAACTTCCCTTAGCAAGGCATTGGGACCCATTTTTAGTCTGACTATGTTAATGTGGATCGCGTTCAGCGTGATTTATTTTATAGCTTACGAGAGTAATGCTTGGATATTTATGTTCGAACTCTTAGCGAACGACTTTACCAAGATTGTCGCAATAGGAATCATGAGTTTTTCCCTCGTTCTATCTGTTCTCTTCGTTAAGTCAGTAGGAAAGTCGATTAAGAACGCGGTGAACACAGAGAGTCGGCCTAAGTTGATCACAACGGGTATTTATCACTACATTCGCCATCCAGTGTACACTGCCATTTTACTTGGTATATTTGGCACATTTCTCATCATCCCGAACATTATTATGTTAAGCTTTCTGATTTTTATGGTGTTGCTTTTGTTTCTACATTCTCGAGAGGAAGAGAAAATACTTATTCAGATGTTTGGAGAGGAATACAAAGATTATAAAAAAAAAACAGGTCGATTTCTACCGAAACTAATTCGTAAATAATCGAAGATATTGCATTTTGTTCATGACGAAACCATATTTCATTAGCAAGGATTCTTTCAGCTTTATTCTGGGCACAAAGATCGTTCAATGAATTATGGACAGTCAATATCTAGACGATATTGCCAAATACAGGCCAAAAGCAATTATTCGTTTTCTTAGACGTAATCCCTATGTCGAAGTTGTAAACAACGGAAAAAGGGTAATATATGACTGGAAACTCAAGTGAACCGAAGAAGAGCTCTATATTTTTGTTAATTTTACGACAATGGACGGGGAGAATGCTTCTAGTTGGGGAGGATCACCATTGCAAACAAGATGTTATTTTAGCGACGTTATAGAATTATGGAAATACATTAGGTTAAGCTTTCCATCAATTTGGATCCACGATTCTGAATGTAATATTTACAACATCCGATTGTTTGTGAAAAAATTTGCGATTCCATATCTCAAGAAAAGTTTTCGTTCAAATTTAACTAGAGCTGACTTTAAAGCTGAATTAAGAAAATTGGAAAAAAATCTTTAAAAACCCGTTTGTAATAAAGGAGAGAAAAGAATAGGTTAGTTAATTAAATTTTAAACTTCCGCAACATTATTGAACGAACTTTAACCGCTTCCGCCTTAACTTTAAAATAAGAGCAACCGATAAGACAAATAATCCTAAGATTAATAAAGCGTCGTATTCAGGAATTCCAAGCGTACTGTCGTTGTCATCGTCATCGTCGTCCTCGTCATTAGTTGTTAAAGCGCTAATATCTACACTTCCTCGTGGATTCTTCACTAAAAAAATGTTCCTATTAGAGCTTCCGTGGTCTGTAATCCCTACCATAAAAATGTCATTAGACGGAAAGACCAAAATCCCATAACTTGTGTCTTGTAAGTCCTTCCACCCCCCAGTGCGCATTGGAGAGTAAAGTGCCCGCTGAATTGTATTTAATATAACCGAAATCATTTTGAGAAGAAAAAAGGAGTTTTCCGCAAATATAGATATCACTGTTATGATCAACAAACGCATCGTAAGCTATTTCGGATGATACGGAGTCGACGTAGGTGCGATTCCATACTTGGTTACAGGAAGAATCGGATTTGAACAAAACCATGTCATCCGAACCATGAGCTCTTGTATGGCCCGTAGCATAAACTTCTCCGCTAAAGGCCAAAAAGTCAAAATATATGTGAATGGAGAAGAGTTTTATCTTGAGTTAATTGTTCTTCTAAAAAGGAAGAAAAAGAGAAGCGCAACCTGGATTTTTTGTCATTGAGTCAGCAAGTCTCATCGATTCCTTTGCCCGGCAAAACCCCCCTTTTGCCTTAGCTTAAGATACGCGGCAGAGTATAGTTAAAATCTAATTCTATTTTAAGTAATTGCACCTTCTTTTTGTATGGATCAAGCAATTTTGGTTGTATTTAAATCTTAATAATATTTTATATATAGTGGAATTATAGTTTTTAACAGTCAAATAGTTTTAAATTGACGCAGGATTATCGTTTGCTAAGGATATAAAAGATTGTATCCCCCAATTAATAAGCTTATTAAACTAATTTAAGTAAAGAATATTAAAGCTCGTATATTATATTTTTTCATCTAATAGTTTTAACGAGTAATAAAGAAAAATGACCTCAAAAAAACATTTATCTACTAAAAAGACCTCATTACAGACAATATCCATCTCTCCTGCTCTCAAAGAATGGATAAAAAGATACGTGAATGTCAAACATCAAGAAAATCCAGAAGACGAACGATTTAAAAGTTTATCATCTTTTTACACGCATGTTATGCATAAAACCATGGAAGCTTTCGAAACCGGAAAAGATCTATCTGATTTTGAGATATTTGTTGACAGTGAATTAAAAGAGTTTTATGGAAAATTTTCAACGAATTTAGTAATTCCGGTGATTGAATCAGAATTACAAGAATCCAAGTATTCTCGTATGGACTACAAACCGGAAATCCGTTTTATATTTGCAAATTGGAAATTTTATATGAGAAATGTTGATTTTAATCACATCAAGAGCGTAGATCATATGTTTAAACGACTTAAAAAATACTACATTTCGCAAAAAACGACGAGGGAATTAAGGTTGGATTTTATAAACGAAAAATATATTCTGGAATATCAAGGAGTTTATAAAAATCTCCATTACCTTAACAGTAAATTATTCGCAGCAACAGCTGGAGTGGTAGGGCTGAAAGTCGTAAATTTCATTTATTCCGAAAGTGACATGTACTCCAGGTTTGATTTAATTGAAACTCCATTATTTGGTTCTCGTGAATTTATGAAAAATGAGAGATTTGAACTAATCGAACATAATTTACGGTTTCTTTCGAATTTCAATGTCCTTATCAACGATGACATTAACTATCTATGGAAAGAGTTGGTCTATGATGAGAACGCAGTAATTTGTTTTAACAGTAAAAAATCGTGGAACAAATGGATTGAAAGAATAGAATCGGACATATTAGAGTTTGGAACGGATACTGATAAATGTTCAACGATGCTTAGATTTTTTGAGAAAATGCATTGGATAAGAATCGAAAACGAAGTAGAAAAAAAATTTCAGATAAGACTCGACGAAGGGAAATTTAGCGAAGAGATTGAGTTTCTATTGGACTATTTTTCGAAAAACAACAAGATTGTACAAGACAGAGATACATATTATTTAGAATAGAAAGGATTCCGATATATAAGCTGGTTTACTTTGAATAAGCGTCTATGCTCGCACTTTCTTTTATTAAAATTATTTTCCTTTATATAAATCTAATTCGTTTAAAATCAGAACCTTTTTTAGCAAATCTACCTTCTTCTTGGATTTGTCGACCTGATATATTTCAATATGACCCTCAGTTGAGGTTAAAGAAAGCATTGTTTCCACGATTTTTTTGACATCACTTCCGCTGATAACCCGTTCGTCCGCAATATCTGTCCCTCGCCAAATACTTATATAATTAGAACTTTTTCTGGAAAAAGATCGATAAATTTGTGGAACACCTTATTCTTTTCATCAATTTTTTTTTGTTCTAATAAATTCTTATATATACTAAATGGGTTTGACTATATTTAAGTATTACTATTATATTGGTCTCTTATAATATATATTAATAAGTTTAGAAAAATCACTAAGCTAATAGAGTCTAATAATTAATATTTATGAATCCTTATTTTAAACGAAAATAAAAAGTAGGGTGGTTGATTGGATTATCAAGATAAAAATGTCGTTGAAACTGAAAATTATATTAATCAAGAACAAATCAAGGGTCAAATCAATAAAGATCTTCCATTAGAAGAAGACTCTAAGCGTAAAACGAATAGATTTATGGAACATAATTCTTTGATTTCAGAGATTACAGTAAAATTTTCAAGCTTAGCAGAAAATTTTAGCAATACGAGAGATGATGCTAAGGAAAGCAAATTAATCAAAAGCGTTCCATTTAACGAATTAGACGAAAAGTTGAAGAAAATATTAATTGCCGAATTTCTTGAAGATAAGAAAGAAAAATACTTCGACTAATTACTTAAATAGCTAAGATAAAATAGAATAAAATCTTGAGCTGAATATTAAGCATGAATAGCTACTCCTCTATGTCTAATATTTTTTTTACCAGCTTCATTTTTTCTTCGAGATTTGCTTGTCTTGAAATCATAATTCTTTGAGCTTGGGGAGAGCCAGCACCGTGCATTGATTCAGTTTTATAACTTACCGAAGCGACGCCCATGGTGAGTCCTTCGATAAATCTTAGAACTTTATAACGATTTTCGCATTCAATATCATTACAAGTTATAAGATATTTTTTTAGCAAGGATCCTATTTCTTGGGAGTTGAGATCCTTCTCTGAAGGCATCGTAGCGATAATTCCACCCGCTAAATCTTCCGCTAACCTTGCAATTTCGTAAGGAAAACGTGTTACATTTTGTTTGCATACATTGGCTAATAGCATGTCCATTTCGTAATTTCCCGCATCTCTTTCAAATCCTAAGGAACTGCAAGAAATCCCGCAACTAAAGAGGGTCTCGTTTAAATGTACCATTTCAACTAATTTATCTCTTATATGCGAACTTTTCTCTACTCCATTATATTTCGCTATTAGTGCTGCGGCTCCAATCAGAGCGTCCCCTACGCCTACTTTACATCCACCGTAAGATTGTCGATGATAACCTGCAAATCGATTAACCAATTCTCCCGAGAATTCAACCTCCCCCTTCATGAATATATTTTCTTTAGGAACATAAACATTATCAAAAATGACGAAGATTTCCTGACCTCCGTATTTAAAATTACCTATATCTAATGTGGAATCTTCGATTTTGCGCGTATCGCATGATTGTCTTCCGTAAATCATAGTTATTCCTTTTTCGTTGGTATCAACAGCGAAACTTATAGCATATTCCTCTTCTCCGGGTCTCATTGAAAGAGTGGGCATCACAATTGCTTTATGCGAATTTAAAAAACCAGTTTGATGGATTTTAGCTCCTCTAACAACAATACCACCATCATCCTCTTCAACAATGTGTAAGAAAGCGTCGGGATCTGGCTGATCAATAGGTCTTTTTCCTCGATCGCCTTTTGAATCAGTCATCGCTCCATCTACGACAAGATCTTGGTTTTGGATTGTTTTCCAAAAATCGACAAACCTCTGATGATAATCCCTCCCGTATTTTTTGTCAATTTCGAACGTAACGCTATATAAAGCGTTTGCGGCGTCCCATCCCACGCATCTTTGGAAACAACACGCAGTATTTTGACCGACCAATCTTTGCATTCTAACTTTTTTGATTAAATCCTCTATTGACTGATGGATGTGGCAAAATCGATTGACTATTTCGCCTGTTAAACTAGATTTAGCAGTCATTAAGTCTTTATATTCCTCTATTTGAGCTAATTCGTATGTTTTTTTAATGGTATTAATTGAAGGTTTTATAATCGGATGGTTCCAGAAGTTTTTGATTTTTTCTCCAAACATGTAGAGATTTACATCTCTTTGAATACTGTGTAAGTATTCTTCAGGAGTTTTTAACGGCATTTTTATTGAATATTGTTTAAAATTTATGATAATATAATAATTGGAGATTATGCAATTATCCATTTAAATCCTTTTTTTATTAAATTCAGTTATAAAATAACTTCTACTTATTTAACGGAAAGATCCTATTCCAAAAAAAAGAGGATAAGTTTGTTCTAAGCTGGAAAAGTAATTCTATTTAATTTTAAAGAGGTGAGATCATACATCTAAAATTAATCAACATCTACCGGAATACCGCATTTATTGCATCTTTTAGCTCCACGAAACAGCGGATTATTACAGTTTGGACAATGATAGCGTTCTTCCTCCAATTCAACCCACTTTTCAGAACCTAATTCCCGCCACATAGGTATCGCCCTAAGGATTACTTTCTTTCCCACTTCTAACGGGAAGTTCTCGATAAATTTACAAGGAAAATCGGAACATTGATGACATCCTTCGATACCTTTTTGGCGAACGCAATCCTTAATGGGACAGGCTTTACAAACAGGAAACACAATCCCTTCTGAAAGACATCCTGTGCAGGCAATATCGTCTACCCCTTTCACAAAGAGTTTATAAACTTTCATTAAAGCGTTTTTAAACTTCAAATTATTGTCTCTGTGAGCAATATAAATAGAGCAGACGCCACAATATAAACCACAAGGAGCAAGCAGTTCTTTTTTTACTGAAGTCATGGGATTTGATGGTATAAAGTATTAACTTATTTGGAAATAAACATATTTCTAATTTAAAATCTATCAGTTTTATATTAAATATTTCTTTTGGTTTTGATATTTCAGTCTAATAAATTTAGAAAGGTTCAGAATACAGTCGTCTTTTTGTGTTTGTGATTTCATCTTAGATTGTTAATAGGTTGTAATTCTAATAAACTTCTTATTCTTCAACAATTAATTAAAAAACCTCTTCTTAAATGGTAAACAAATAAGAACTAATTAGAACAATTATTAAAAAGTTAATATCATATTCTATGAACTCTTTAGATTACAAATTCTAGCATAAATGAGAGTCACACGTATCCAAGTTTTTCTCTTTTGAATGGTGCGTATACTTACGAGACTTTGCTCCACTCATTCTTAATCGATTTGACCTTTACTTTAAGGTCTTCTGCGGGGAGTCGCCTTTTTATTCCTAAGAAGAGACATGATAAGATAGGTTTAAGATTCGATTAAAAACGATCATCTCGCGATAATGCAAATTTTACACGGTTCAAAAGAAAATTTTTTTTGGTACTAAATCTCACAAATATTTTTAAGCAGGAGAGAAAAAATTATCTATTATAAACATCCAATAGACACTAAATGACGATCTTCAAAAAGGTAATCAAAATGAGTTTATCTTTTAAAAAATTAATTTTAGAGAAAAAAAAGGAATAAGATAGTTCAAGAATCAAGGAATTAAAAAAAAAGATATTAAACATAGAATTCAGGCTAATTGATGCGAAGATACATAAAGCGGGGATCCCTAAAAAGAGACAAGAGGAGATGAAAGAAGAGATGAAAGAAGAGATGAAAGCTTATGCTAAACAGAAAGATAAGCTTGAGGAATTTAAACAAATGGACGACGATGAGTTACAACTCTTGGAAGATCAAATTAAGGAGATGGAAGAGAAGATGAACGAAATTCTTAACCTCCATTTCGATAAAATTGAGTCATGCTTAATTGAGCTACTTAAAAAGTTTAACTTAATTGCGACTTTGGTAAAATTAAAAACTGTTCCCTTTTCGAGGGTCTTTAAAAACAAAATCATTACTAAAAAAAAGACAGCGGGTTTGTATTTTTGTTCATATTGCGGACATCCGATACTAGAGCTGAAAGATCTCAAATTAGATAATGGAGAATCCTCCACCTTATAAAAGAAAATCTTTGAGGAAAATGAAGAGGTAGATCTTAACAGAGAGGAGTTCGTTTATTTGACCGAAACCTTATACAAATGGGTTTTAATGGAGGAGAAAAACAGATTATGGGAAGTTTTTAAATCAATTATTTTCTTTTCCAGTCTTATTTATTCAGTTTTAGTTTCGATCGCAACCTTACCTAAAGTTGTTAACTCGGTTTTTGCGTTTCTCGAAGAGAGAAATTCAAGGACGGTTGAAGAAGTTTTTGCCAATCTGAAAGGGTTATTTGGCTTAAAGGACGATTTTAATGATTTGATTGCGTATTTTAAAGAAAAAAAAGACGAATTTGAGAATTTCGTAAATATGACGAGAGCCAATAATGGAGACAGATCGAACGATGTAATAGCGACACCAGATCATGAGCGTATTGAGAGGGCTAAGATGACCTATTTTCGGGGTTTACTCATTCAATGCCGTGAGAGTTTGATGTTAACTCTCAGCGAAGACCATATTAAAGATTTATTGGCAAATCTTCAAAAAAGAAATATTATAGGAGAGATTAACGCGCAACTGCATTTTTGCCCCATCTGTGGGCTGTGGGTATGTAATACGCATTTCAATAAAGAGAGAGATTTGTACTTATTGTAAAAAACAATTAACCTGAATCTATCATATTTTGTGACTAATAATGAGTATTATATAGTTACAAATATGTTACATATTAATTACTAATTAATTACATTTAAAAATTTTCCTTTTTTTTATATATATTAGGATAATTAACTCTTTTGAATAATAAATTTCAATTAATATTTTTGATTAAGGAAACTATTAGAAGACAGACTAATAATATACGATGAAAAATAACAAAAAAATCAGCATTTGCAGTTTGTTTAGCGGTTGTGGTGGATTCGACTTAGGTTTCTACTTAAGAGGGTTCAAAATCATCTACGCTATTGATAAGTATAAATGGGCTTGTGAAACATATCGTAAGAATCTAAACATTGATGTTGTACAAAAAAACATTAAGGATATCGATTACAGAGATATACCCGATTGCGATATTGTAATTGGCGGTTTTCCGTGCCAAGGATTCAGTACCGCAGGATGGTTTAAGAAACAAGACTCGAGAAATGAACTTTATGTAGAAATGTTAAATATAATTGAGGCTAGATCCCCAGCTCTTTTTATAGCTGAAAATGTCATGGGGTTGCTCTATATGGAGGATGGTAAGGTGCTAAAATTCATTCTCGATGATTTTAAGCGTATAGGATACACTGTAAAGTATAAAGCAATAAATTGCGCAGATTATGGGGTTCCTCAGCAAAGAAAAAGGATTTTCATCATTGGGGCAAAAGATCCTAAACGCATAGCCTTTCCTTCTCAAACACATCACAAAGATCCTGAGAAAACATTATTCTCCAACAAATTAAAGAAATGGAGAACGGTTAGGAATGCTATAGGTGATTTGGAAGGTTTAAACGAGCCTTTTGCTAAAGGAAAAATAAATAACGTTCAATCGCGATACAAGATTCGTCCCGACGAACCTTCTCGATATACCATTCTCGCAAGTGCTCCTAAAATTCCTATTCATTATAAAGGTTCTTTAGATGACGAATATCCTCGAAGACTAACTGTCCGAGAATGTGCTCGATTACAAACGTTTCCGGATAATTTTATCTTTTGGGGTCCTTTAACTGCTCAGTTTCGACAAGTTGGAAATGCTGTCCCTCCTTTGCTTTCCTATCGTATTGCGAAATCGATTCAACATGTTTTTTAATAATCTGGAGAAATAAGCATGAACAAAGAGTATTTATCAATTCTATGAAGAATTAATAAATCCTTGATAATTAGGACATAGAAATTATAATTAAGTTAAATATTTTACATAATGAGTAAAATTGAAAAGAATAATGGTTTTAATTTTTTAGATGAAACGATAATTTAGTAATTAATCGTCGGTTATTTAATTTAGAATTTAGTTAAAAAAACAAATATTAAAGATGGATGTATTAGAAAATGATAATTGATTTGTTCAGTGGTGCGGGTGGACTTTCTTATGGTTTTGAGAGAGCAGGGTTTAAAATAGGTCTGGCTGTCGAGAAAGAAAAGAGTTTTTCAGAATCATTTATGTATAACCATCCGAACTGCCTTTGTCTTAACGAGGACATAACAAAACTAGAATGCGAGCATGTGGCTAAAAATTATATCAAGAATAAGAAAATCGATGGGATTATTGGAGGTCCTCCTTGCCAGGGATTCTCAACTGTAGGAAATAGAAAAATTGACGATCCCAGAAACACCTTAATATATTTTTTTATGCAATGGGTTGATTATTTTAAACCAAATTTTTATTTGATGGAAAATGTTAGTGGAATTTTATCTATGGCAGGAGGAAAAGTAAAAAAGAAAATTCAGGAGATTTACAACGAAATGGGTTATTCTTGCATTATTAAAAAGCTCAATGCTGCAAATTACGGAGTTCCTCAACTAAGACAAAGGGTTTTTTTTATCGGAAGTAGAGACGATTCGATAAAAACATTTAAAATTCCTAAAACCAATAGAAAGGACATAGCTCAGAGGACTTTATTCGAGAGACATGATTTACCGAGATACTTAACAGTGAGAGATGCGATTTCTGATATATTAGAAATGCCTCCTTTTACTCAAGATTTTGAAAACGATTTAGCAAAAGACTATTCTTTGGAACCGAAAACGAAATATCAAGAAAAAATGAGAAAAAATTCCAAAGCCTTATACGAGCACTTCGCTCCAGATCATAGTAGATTAGTAATCGAGAGAATTTCCCACATAAAACAAGGCGAGAATCACTCTTCATTACCAAAAAAGTATCAATTGAGCAGCGGATACCCTAATATATACGGAAGATTGCATTTAGATAATCCCGCAGACACAATAACGGGTAATTGCGGATGCGTAAGCGCTCCAGGAAGATTTATTCATCCTATTCAGGACCGAGCGATCTCGGTAAGAGAAGCTGCGCGCCTTCAATCGTTTCCAGATATATATAGATTTTTCGGGAATCTTAGCGAACGGTATAAGCAAGTTGGAAACGCGGTTCCTCCTCTTTTGTCTTTCGCTATAGCTAAAGTGCTCCATTCTCAATATGTTGTTGTATAATAATTTAAATTTTCACTCGATTACCACTTGTATGTTTATTTAATGGTATTTTATTTTAGCCTTTTTTTTATGGTTTTCAGTCATAGATGAAATTTATGAAGAAATAGAAAGTAAGTTGAACCAAGCTAAAGAGATAAAAGGTAGTTTTTATATCTCAAGAATTATCAGATAGAAGTAAATCTTTAGCTCTATGGTTTTATCTATTTAAAGGCAATATTTTGTATTTTAAGCAAAATACACTTAATCTAAGTACATAATTGGTACGCGATTGGTAAACAATTTCTTAAATTGTTGTAACTTTAAACTCACAAATGAAGGATAGTTTCGACTGGGATATCTATTCTAAAATTGTTGCCAGTACTTATCGTTCGCAAATTTTTTTGTTACTTTCTAAAAAATCATTAAGTCCAAAACAAATTTCAAAAAGGATAGATATTGCAATCTCTCATGTAAGTAGAACATTAAGCGAATTGGAAGATTTAGGATTGATTACATGTTTAACCTCAGAGGAGATTAAAAAAGGGAAAATTTACACTGCTACAGAAGAAAGCAAACCGTATTTCAATGAAATTAAAAAAAATTTAAACTGAAAAATTGGAAAAATGCTGTCTATTTTTTACATTAGCTAAATCTGATTACTTCATCGATGGTGTTATTTTCGCATTTTGGAAAATTATTTTTTTTTTAAAAAAAAAAAAATGATATTTTAAATCTAAATTAAATAATCAAGTAGTTCACTTATAACAATAGGAGATGTTAATGGAATATTAGCGGTCTCAACATTTCCCATAGCAGGATTAGGGGTCAATTCGTAGCCTAAAGCCTCGTCCTTAGAAATTAAGTACATCTGTTTCCCTACGACATCAAAAGCTAAAACCCAATCCAAATCATCGGATTTAAAGTGTTTTATTTTTCCCTTTTTCAGATCGAAATACCCATTCTTCTGCCAAGTTCCCTTATAATCTACAAATAAATCGATTTTATGATATAGATGTTTTTCTCTCCAAGAAAGGAACCCTTTAGTAACATTTCCTTGCCAAATTGCATTTCTACCTGTTTCTTTTTCGTATTGTGCATGAATTTCATCGATGGGTCTATTATCATTATCGATAAAAATATCAGCTTTTGCTCTAATATTCAGATTTTGGAATTCTCTTTCTGCATCTATTCCCATTAACCCGATTTTAAATTTCTGATTTGACGATAATTTTTCAGAAGCTTGTTTTTTAATTTCACCTATTATGAGTTCCTCTGCAAGCCAACCTAAAGCAATATCAAAAGCATATTCCTCACAATGTCTTCGATCGGTTAAGTAGCCCAAATTTTGGAATTTAGAACGTAAAAATACCCAATACTCTATTTTTATTTCGTCGTTTAATAACTGTAATATGAATTCTGCTTTATTGATATCAGTATTTTCAAAGCTATGATTGTTAAATACTTGACTAGCGAATTTGTCTAAGGAAATATTTAAAGCTTCTTTGAGATAATTTGCGAAAGCAACTTTCTTTTCTTGATATTTGGATCTAAAAAGATCTTTAATATACAGATTACCATCTTTCTCTTTGATTTCTGTCATATTTTGAGATTCCAAACAGAAAATATTAAGTTAGTTACATGGAGGTAACCATTTGCCTACCATTGGCTTACCAAACATTAAAAGAATCTTAAGTAGGATATGTAGGTAGACTTCTGGTAAATATAATGTAAGCAAATGGTAAGTCAACATAATAGTAAAGCAATTGATCAAAGAATTATACCAATGACAATCGATAGTATATATAAAGCTAAAATAGGGATAATCGAATTATTTCTTGAAGAATTACTCAATCAAAAGTTAATCCAATTTATCGTTGAGGAATACGATAGTACAAAGGGGACTTATTTTTCCCAAATTCTCCATGGAACACTAGATAATGAATCGTTAAAACTCTTAAATATAAGGTTGGATTTAATACATAAACGAGATAGAAGAACACCTTATCAATATGCAATTGATTTGATTCTTGGTTGGATTGTTGAAGACAGTCTCATCAGATTTTTATCAAGATCCAATGATTTTATTGTTCAATTATCCTCATCAGACAGAATAAGGGAATTTTTACCTAATAGCAAAATTGAATCTTCATCTGACTTACATCTCCAGAAATCAACGGGAAAAGAGATACATATTGAGGTCATTAAGGATTATACTGGTTTTTGGAAAGAATACAATGTCTGTCATCTCAGAGATAATAAATTCCAAAAAATTAAAGAAGAAGCAGCTTACTTATTAGGAGTTGATCTATGTAGCACGACATTCTTTTTTTCTAAAATTGCTGATTTACCAATGGAGCATATACCAGAGCATCAAGCTTTCGGCAATAAATCCGCGTGTGAACTCAAACTTGACCAAATAGGGTTCATAAATCCAAACGAGTTAATATCATTGTTAGTAAAAATTTGAAAATAATAAAAATTAACATTAGTTTCTAAATATTATTTTGGAGTATACTCAGTTTTTCTTGAAGATATGTTATTAACGATAGCATCCATATTATATTTAGTAAGCTATGAAATACAAATTAGATAATGCAGAGATATTTCAAATCTGAAAAATTTTTTAATATTAATAGTAAAGACAAGGAAAGGATTGTAGTCTTACCGTACAAATGCAGTAAAGCGTTAAGTCCCGCAAAAGGGTATATTGCTTACAAAAACCGAGTAAATTTTACAGCAAATCCTTATTATGGATGTCTTTACGATTGTAAATATTGTTTCGTTCCCAAATCCCTAGTTTATAATCATTTAAAAATTGGTAGAGATAAATGGGGGAATTGGATTCTACCAAAAGTTAATTATCCAAAGTTGTTGAAAAATGAATTACAAATTTTGGATAAAAAATCAATCTTAGAAAAAACAGTTATTAGATTATGTTCTATTTCAGACCCATTTCCACCAATTGAACCAAAATATTTACTTACCAAGAAATCTTTAGTAGAATTTATTCAACATCCCCCTAAATGGATTTTTATTCAAACTAAAAGCAAGTTAATTAACAAATATTTGTCACTCCTTTTAGAATTAAAAGATCACATTGCTATAGCCATTACTGTTACATCTAACAGAGAGGAGATCTGCAAGGAATTTGAGCCGAACTCACCCTCTTTTGAAGAACGACTTAATATTTTAAAGCTATTTAAAGATAATGGTTTCTATGTACAAGCGGTTGTAGCTCCAATTCTCCCCCAAGATCCCGAATATATGGCGAATAAATTAAAATCTATTACAGATAGAGTGA
>WJKD01000546.1 GCA_014729315.1 Promethearchaeota archaeon
AGGACTTGGTCTTTACTACACGCGTTTCAGAAGAAGAATCGAAAAGAATATCAAAATATTGATTTTTTCTTTTATAGGAATTGCATATTTCTTCAAATTTCGAAATAATTTCATCATTATGATTATCAAGCATTTTCTTTTCGAATGAATATTTTATTCTATTTCTTAATAATAATTTAATCAATATTATGTCTATTTTCTGATTAGAATATTTCGATAAAAAATTGCTCAAATTATCATGGATAATTAACCATTCATTCTTCGTGTTTAATATTATATATATTTTATCAAGATTAGTTGAAATAACTAATTACTTAAAAAAATGCATAACATCAAAAATCCTTGTCTTATTTTTTCTCCTAATACTATTTAAATTGCTAAAAGTTTTAAAATGAGATTATTTTAATATTTTACAGATAAAATTAAAAATATACACTTACAATAAAAGG
This sequence comes from Promethearchaeota archaeon, assembly GCA_014729315.1. Next base: position 450 of record WJKD01000546.1, read on the forward strand.
AGTGAAAATATAGAATTTCGGAAAAGGATGTATGCCCGTTATGTGGGCTTCCCAAAGAACTCTGCGTTTGCTCTGACCTGAGCGCCGACGAGCAAGAAATCATCATTTCGAACGATCGAAGGAAATGGGGCAAGGTTGTGACACTTTTGACGTTTAAAGGAAATTTTGACGCTGACCTTGAAGAGATACTAAAAAAGGCCAAAAGGAAAATCGGAGCGGGAGGAACAGTGAGAGGTGGAAAGAGCGTGGAACTACGGGGAGATCACAGATTTAGAATGAAAAAATTCTTAATCGATTTGGGATATTCTGAAGATCTCATAACTATAACGGAATAAATAACCACAGCGGGATAGTCTTTAAAAGAATTCTTAATTTAAAGGAGGAAAATCCTCTTTATCATCTTTTAAATAATCTTTAAATCTTAATTAGGATTATAATAATGAAGAATTCTATTTGAGGTTAGTATCTTCTAAAAAACTAATTCTTTTTTCAAGCACGCTTGCCGTTTCAATTAGATTGTTAATTTTTAAATTAATCTCCTTTATTTCTCCTTGAATATTTCCTAAAAGATTTAAAATCCAACGAGTAACATCTTCTTCTCCAACTGGTTCCATTAACCAATTGAAGATATTTAAAATAAATTTTCTATTATCTAATTGGTTTATTCCGATATTGTTGTTGTCTGAAAAAATATCAATATCGCCTATAGCAAAAACTTTCCCACGCCCATATTCTGTATACGCCGCTATAATTTGAGATTGATTTTCCTCTTCTTTTGACCATTTTTTTAAGAGAGAATTATAAGTTTCAGACCATACAAATTCGGATTTGGCAATCAGCACCGGTCTAGCAGTCTTATTTAAATAGAGAGAGCAAGATCCACCTATTCGAATATCTCTTAATTGACTAGAGATACTATGGTGGTTAAAATCTTGTATAGAGAGGATAGACGAGCAATTCTTGTTAATTTTATTTCGCTCCTTTATAATATTCTTTTGAAAAATCAATCCAAAGTGTTTTCCTGAAATATCGTTAAGATTAGTCTTTTGAAGATAATCCGCTCCATATTCACTTATTAGAAGTAAACGCCCACCCTCCCTCACAAAGTCTACTATTGCTTTGATTTCGATATTTGAGAAGAAATTATCTATAGGGTTTCCAATTACGAGAATGTCAATATCGTTAAGTATTTTTTTAACTAGATTTTTATTTCGATTAAATTCAATTTTAAAATTTAATTGTTTTAGAAGGGTTTGAAACTCGAAATACTCTTCATCGTTTATATTAAGCATCTCGTTATGAGCCAAATCAAATAAAACGATATTTTTTTTTATATGAGACATAATAAGGTCTTCAAAATAATAGCACTATCTCTACAATCTTAAAAAAAATTAACCTATAAAAATCATATATATGTTTTTTTTAACTTATTATTCAAATCAATTCTAGAACATCTTAAAAAAGAAATCATAAACACTTCAAAAGAATAAGAAAGAAAAAGGAAAGCACTTTAATTCACTCTTCTTGCATAAGAGTTAAAAATAAGGTACTTAATTATTATGTTATGGAGAATTTCAAAAAAGTAAGCCAAGAAAAGCTGGGACTAGAAGCTTTCGAAGCTCTTTGCTACGAGATATTACTCATTAAAGGAAAGATAACGATAGGAGAAATGTGTAGTTATGCTGAACAAGACATCGAAGCTGATTATGATAATATAAAAGAAATAATGGAAAAGTTTGTGGTCGAAGGGTTAGCTAAAAAAATTCCAAAGGCAAAAGGACTTGTAGATGTGTATGTGGGAATTCCTCCTTTTTCAGGTTTAGTCTCATATTTGGACGAAATGACCAAGAGGATGGGAGAGACAAAAGCAGCTGTAGACGGGGTGCATCAGACCTTAAAAGACGAGACTGGAAAAGAAATCTCAACGCTCAAATCTGATGTGGAAAAGGTTGTTCAAGAAGAGAAAAATATTATTAAGCAATCAAGTCAAAACGCTAATCAAACGATATCATCTGAAGTAGAGAAGTCAATTAATACTAATAACGAGGCATTAGAGGCGGGAAAAAATACTATAGAAACTAAAATAACCGGCACTCAGAACTCATCGGAAGAAATTATTGGAAACTTTAAAGCAAATAATATGGGTTCGATAAATAAATTCAAGACCGATGCATTTACCAAATCTGATGAAGCGAAACACAATATTACAAGTCAATTTGATGGTCTGGATAACGATGTGAATAGCTTACTTAGTCAAGCAAAAAGTTCCTTTTCTGATACTTTGAATTCTGCTAAAGAGAAATCTATAACCGATAATAAGGCACACCAAGAAAAATCTTTAGAACAACTCAATGAATGGAAAAATAACACTTTTACGAACCTAAACGAGTTAAATTCTACAACCGGAATTAAGTTGGACAAAAGTTTTGCTAGCCTTAAAACGTCAAGCGCAGAAAATGCTACGAAAATTAGAAATGACATGGTTACTCAAAGCGAGAATTATCAAAATAGTCTCGATAGTGATTTGGTTAAAAATCGACAACAAACTATAGAATCGGCTACAACCCTCCGACAAAAAGCATCTGAAAATTTAAAAAATCTTCAAGATACATTAAATAGCGCTCTAAACGATGGAAAGCAAACAATTGATTCACTTCTGAATACACAAAAATCAGAGCTCAACCAATTCATAACTGAATCCTTAACGGGAATAAATACTTTATTTACTCAGCAGAATACAGATCTTAAAACTAATCTCGATCAACAAACAGAATCGTTCAATGGAACGCTTGACGAACAAAACACTAAGATTAAATCTACAATGAACGACCAAACGCAACATTTTGAAACTTTGATGAACGATCGGATGAAATCGTTTGAAGAAAACCTCACAAACCAGACAGTTAGCTTAGGAACCTCAGTTAATAATCAAATGAATGCGCTTGAAAACACCGTAGACGAACGAATGTTAAAATTTGGTAATATCATTGAAGCTCACTTAAATAAATTCCAAGAGCAAATGAATAAACTTATAGCTTTCGGAAAAACATTTATCACCGATACCAAGGAACAAGGCACTCAGTTTGTGGCTGAGACAAAAGAATTCGGAACTAATTTTATCGGTAAAACAAAGGATTTAGGTAATACAGTGATTTCAAGTACTATTGAATCCGAAAATGCCTTAGTTGATAAGTGTAAAGAGTCGGGAAATTCACTCATCCTTGAAACCGATACACTTATAAATAACTCTAAAGAACAATACTCAAATAAAATTCAAGCTTTGATCGCAAAAATTCAAGAAAAATTTCAGCAGTATGAGAAGGAGACTCAATCACATTTTGACAAGCTGAAAGAAGTTATCGAGGTAAAGTTTAACGCATTTTCTGATAAATTATTAGAAAATATCGAAAAAATAAAAACGGAACATTCCAAAAATATTACGTCAATAGAGGAGGGAATGAAAAATACCTCAAATGAACTAGATTTAGCGTTAAAAGCCCAACACGAATCTCTCATGGAAAAAATTAGTACTACATTAAAAGAGAATAATACTGCTTTTACTACACAATTAAATGCAGATATTTCTAATTTTGAAACAACTCTTGAAAATAATATAAATAGTACGAAGGAAAGCTTGGACCAATCGATCACGAGTTCTAGACAAGAAGTTCAGGGAAATATTACTAGTTTGGGCAGTGGATTTGAAGAATTAGCTACTTCTTACAATGAAAAGATTAATAACGATGTAAATTCTGCTATAAACGAGCTAAACCAGAATTCAGATGAACTTGGAGCGAAAATAACTTCAATTTTTAGCAATAGTTCCAAAATAGCCTCAGATCACTTTTCGAAATTTTCAGAGGGTATAGAAGATATCTCAAATATCTTAAGTGGTAAAACCGAAGCTGCCTCAGACGGAGCGCAGACTAAAATTAACGATACTTTAAACGATCTTCAATCTTCTTCCATTGAAGCGATAAAAACAGCGGTGAACCAATTCAACGCAAGTGCGAACGAGATGCGATCTACTTTAACTAATCAATTTAATGAATTAGAAAGTAGCTTTACAGAAGCAAGTGATAAGGTCGCAGACAATACATATAATAGTCTTGACCAATTTTCCAGCAAGATGCTGGCATCATTTGAAAAAGCAATCAGTGGGGTAGTGGATCCTCTAGATAAAGTTGTTGAACTCGCTAATAAAGGTAAAGAAACATTCCAAAACATTTGGGACGATGTTAAATCCATGCAATTAATGCAGGCAGAAGGCACGTGGCAAATAGTTACTATGAAATCAATTAAAACCTATTTAGAGGCGATGGTGAAAAGGACAAAACTGCACTTTTTAATTGTCGTGCCTAATATGGAGGTCTTGCCGGTGAAAGCTATAAAGGAAAGTAAAATAACTCAGAAAATCACCATTGCCTGTCGAATTACCGATAAAAATTTAGCAGACGAATTGGCTAATATCGACAATGTTGACTTAAGATCCATTACCGAAATGAGTGTATCTGCATTGGGTGCAAACCGAGACCAAGAAGAAGCGTTTTATGGCCCCTATACGAAGAATCCAAACGAGATGGTTTGTACGATTACTCAACAAGAAGAGCTAATTCAAATTATTGCTGAAATGTTGTCCAGCTTCTATCGAGGACGCTCTCAAAAATACGAACCTCAAAAAAGCGAGTAATTGTTTTTTATTTCTTTCTCTTTTTATTTTACATAGAGATGATTTGTGACAAAAGCAACAGTTAAAATATCGATTTGCTAATAAATGTTCTTACTAACAAATTTTATAAATTTTCCAAGATAATCCTTTTTGGTTATGAATGCTGATTTTGATGAATCGAAGTTTGAAGAACAAGTGGAATCCACTAATTCCTATGCTATTATAGGATTGAGCTGGGGGGACGAGGGTAAAGGAAAGTTCGTCGATTATCTATCCCAGAACGCTGATATCGTTGTAAGGTATCAAGGAGGAAATAACGCCGGACACACTGTTGTTTGTAACGATGTGAAATTTAAGTTTCACTTAATCCCCTCTGGAGCGCCTTTAGAAAAAGAATGTATCATTGCGAATGGTTGTGTAATTAATCCTCATGTATTGTTAGAGGAGATTGCAAAATTAAAAGAGATGGGAAAAAAAATTAATTTAAAAATCAGTTCAACAGCCCATGTTATCTTTCCTTTTCACGAATACTTAGATGGTCTCGAAGAAAAAGAGAAAGAAGATTTAGCCGCTGGTACGACAAAAAGAGGAATAGGTCCCACATATTCTGATAAATCTGCTAGATGGGGTCTTCGCATCTTTGATCTGATTAATCCAGACCTTCTCAAATCAAAATTAACTAAACTTGCTCAAATAAAAGAAAAATATATTCAAACATTCGTTGAGAATTATAATATCGATGTTGATACAATTTATCGAGATTATATAGAATACGGAAAACAACTGAAACCATATGTGATAGACACCGCTTATTATTTAAACAAAGCTATCGACAAAGGAAAAAGAATAGTATTTGAAGGTGCCCAAGGAACGCTCCTGGGTATAGATCATGGATTTTATCCATATGGGACATCTTCTAATTCCAATGCATTAGGAATCTCATCGGGTACCGGGGTTCCTCCTAATAAAATTGGTAAAATTCTAGGTATAATAAAGGCTTATACCTCAAGAGTGGGGGGAGGATTTTTACCAACTGAATTGCACGACGAGATTGGAGAGAGAATAAGAGAGCAAGGAAACGAATATGGAACGACAACTGGAAGACCAAGAAGAGTCGGTTGGTTAGATCTGTTCAATATTAAATATTCTATAATGATTAATGGAGTCGACAGCGTGGTTATCACTCTTTTAGATGCGCTAGAAGGAATAGATCCTTTAAAGATATGCTATCAATATAAATTAAAAGATAAAATTCTCGAATCGTGGCCCATTCAATCAGAAATTATAGAAAAGTGTTTACCCATCTATAAAGAATTTAGAGGATGGAAACCGCTCTCGAGAGAACGGTGGTCCGAAATTGCTAAAGAAGGCTATAGTGCCATACCAAAGGAAATTAAAACATATTTAAAAGCAATTGAAGAAGAAATACAAACTCCAATCTCTATGGTTTCGATTGGACCTGGTCGAAAAGATACAATAGAATTAAAATCTATTTTCTAGTGGATTTTCTTTATCTTTACTTTTTCTAAAAGATTTTCGTAAGTTTTATGTTTAAAAATTCCAGGACCTTTTTCTTGCGTATTTGCAGCCCCCGCGGCAATTGCACTCCTAAAACATTCCTGTGTGTTTCTCTCTAGGAGATAATGAGAAACGAAACCCGCAAGAAACGCGTCGCCACATCCAACGGTATCAATTGAAACATCTACATATACATTTCCATAGAGAGTTATTGATTTTGTCAAACAAATTGCTCCTTTTTTCCCGAGGGTAATTAAAATGGTTTTTATTCCTTTTTGCAATAGCCTTTCTGCTTGATTGACAATATAAGAAAGATCTTTTTGTTCATCTGAAAAGTCAATTTCATTCAACTTTGAATTTTGGAGGATTTGAGATAATTCAAGTAAATTAGGTTTTACAATAAAAGGTTTAGAATCGATTGCTTTTACTAAAGATGAATCACTCGTATCTAAAATACATTTAGCATTTTTATGATTACAGAGTTTTATTAGTTCTGCGTATAAATCATTATTTACATTTGGAGGGAGAGAACCAGAAAATAAACAGAGATCGTTTGGCTTTACATTAGACTTTACGAATTTTTTGATCTCGGTAATTTTTTTACGGGAAAACTTAAAACCGCTTTCTCTTATATGTGTTGTAGTGCGATTTACTGGATCGTTTACGGTTTTATTTGATCTAGTTTTTCCTTTTACGCTAATTAATTGGAAGTTTATTTTCTTACCCTTAAGAAATTCTGAATAAAGGGAAGTCTCTCCCTTACCAATACATGCAAGAAGATTAACGAAATCAAAATTCTTCCGTATATTCGTTATTGCTAAACAAAAAGAAATGGCTTTTCCAACTGGATAGATCACTTTTTCTTTAACTTTAAAGGTGCCCCCCACATAAAAGTCTTCAATCTCATATATTTCGTCTATTGTTGGATTCAAACAAAAACAATGTAGCGTCATAATAGGTATTTATATTAAAGATCGTTATTTTTAATTCTTTATTTCAAATTTGATGATCGGTTGTTTCTATATCTCAAAAACAAAATTCTTTTATATCTGTCTATAAGAATTTATATTTATGGAAAAAAAGATTCAAGGATTATTAATCATAATTATTATTATAGTTATATACGCTTTGACCTTAATCGGATTTCTATTAACTCTAAGTGAAAACATATTCTGGTCTCTTTTAAGACTTTTTGCTCTATTCGGATTTGTTTCAATGGCAATCGCATCAACGATGACGCCTTTCGCAGTAGAACTTTATAAAATTTATGGGAAATCTTTCATAAAATTACACCACATATTTGCATCCTTGGGAATAATCTTCGCAACTCTTCATCCCGTAATTTTCGCCATTTATACATTTAATCCTTTAGCGTTTATCCCTGTTGTTACAGATTGGGTACTCTTTTGGGAACTAGCGGGTAGACCAGCGTTAATAATTATATATATTGCGGCACTAGCGGCTCTCTTAAGGAATAAATTTAAAACATCTTGGAAAAAAGTTCACGCTCTGGTTTACATTGCATTGTTTTTTGCGTTAATCCATGGCACTCTCATTGGTACCAGTTTTACAAATATTCTTATCCTTGTCTTATTCTATGGCCTTTTTGCATTAGTAATTTTAGCGTTTGTAATCAAACGGTTTAAAATTTATAAAAGGAAAAAGAAAAGATCTACGCAAAAATAAAAATTTCCCTAAATAATCCATTTTTATTTCTTTATCTTTATTTTTCTTATAAACTAAAATAAAAAGAACTGAAGTTCAATTAGCTTGTTTAATCAAATTTGAGTTTTATTTTTATTCTATAAAAAAAGACATAATAAACAATCTTCGATAATTGTACCTAATAATCCAACTAAAATTTAAAAAAAAAATAAAAGGTTAACTTAAGTGCATCCATTATACGATGAATTTATAGATTATTTGGACAAAGAAGATAAAGAGAATTGCGTTAAGTTCGTGTTAGATGCTTTAGAAAATAATAAAATTGACATTTTAACTCTTTATAAAGAATTGTTTGAACCTTCTCTCAATCGTTTTTACTGTAATGTTGACGAAGAATCGTTATGTATTTGGAAAGAGCATATTAGAACCTCAATTATTAGAACGCTAATAGAGTTATGTTATCCTTACATCTTAGAAGAAAGAAAGAAAAAAAATATAAAAAAGATGAACATTAAAGTGTTAGTGGGATGTCCAGCGGAGGAATATCACGATACTGGAGCAAAGATGATTGCTGATATGTTCACCTTATATGGATTTGATGCGTACTTTGTTGGTGCTAATACTCCTCGAGAAGAAATCAGAGACGCTATAAACATACTCAAACCGAAGTATATTGCCATAAGTGTTACCAATTATTACTCTATAATGGAAACCGAAAAAGCAATTTGCTTAATCAGAGAACATACCAAATTTGACGGTAAGATAATCGTAGGAGGGACGGCATTTCTTAGCAACCCTAATATATTTAAACAGATCGGAGCCGATTTGTATTTGGAAAATTATTCTCAAATAAAAGAACTTGCGGAGGCGGTTTAATCATGAATTTACCAATGAGTATAGCCATAAGATTTTTTAAAAGTAATAAATGGCAGACATTATTAATTGTCATAGGTATTTCAATAGGAATCTCAGTGCAAATCTTCGTCGGAATCCTACTTAATAGCCTTCAAAGCAGTCTCATCAATAACTTTATTGGGAAATCTCCACAAATCACAATTCAATCTGAGAATGAAAATCCATTCATTGAGGGATATGATGATATAATCGACGATTTGGAAGACTTTGACGAATTAACCGCTATCTCAGCTGCTGTTGATAGACCAGGAACGATTCAAAAAGGAGAAAAGACAATAAATATACAATTACGGGGGTTTGATATCGATGATGCGGATGAAATTTACGATATTAAGGACAGAATCACAGATGGAGATGAACCCGAAGAAGACGACGAGATAATAATTGGAGAAGAGTTAAAAGACGAATTAGACGCAGACGAGGGTGATAGTATAACTATTTTTGGTTTAAGAAAAATAGGAAACACTAGCATATCAGTAAACAGTACTTTTGAGATTGTAGGGATATTTGATTTTGAATCAGAAAGTACTAATCTTGGATGGGTAATAACTACTATTAGAGCCGTTCAAACTATGTTCACGCTGAATGATACAGTAACTTCTATTGAAATGCAAGTAGAAGAAGACTTATTATTTGAAGCAGACCAGATTGCTGACGATATTGAAGATGAATTGGATCTGGATGATGAGGATCTAGAGATTTCTAATTGGGTTGATCAAAGCGAAAATCTTTTAAATGGGTTACAATCACAGAGCCTTTCTAGTTATTTTATTCAAGCGTTTGTCCTTATTTCTGTTGTGATAGGAATATCTAGCGTTCTTGCTATAAGCGTGGTTCAAAAACAGAGGCAACTTGGAATTTTAAAAGCAATGGGAATAACAAATCGCACTTCATTCCTCATATTTCTATTTCAAGGATTTTTCTTGGGTATTTTCGGTGCTATCGGAGGAATAAGTCTAGGAATTTTCTTTCTATGGGGATTTACGCAAGCATCTGCGAGTAATTTCATTGTTATAAATTACAACCCTATTTTCATTTCAATTTCTGCTGCTATTATAATTGCTGCATCCACCTTAGCGGCTTTAAGCCCCGCTTTAAAATCGTCCAAATTAGACCCAATCGAGGTGATTAGAGCTGGCTAAAAGTGAAGAGAAAATTTCATCAGAAAAAAGTGAAAAAGATTATCCCGAAACGAGCGAATATGTTCTTGAACTTAAAAATATAGATAAATTCTACTATACCGGTGTTGCGACCCAAGTTCTTTTTGATATAAACTTACAATTCAGAGAAGGATCATTTAATTCCATAGTCGGTCCTTCTGGTTCAGGTAAATCAACATTAATGAACATTATAGGGACATTAGACAGACCGACCAATGGTGTTGTTTATATTGATGGAAAGAGAACTGATAAAATGGATAAAAACGATCTGGCAAATCTAAGAAATAGAACAATTGGATTCGTGTTTCAGTTCCATTATCTTTTACCCGAGTATACTGCCTTAGAAAACATTTTACTTCCTTATAAGATCAGTAAAAGAAAGATTACAGACGAAGTTAAGGAAAGAGCAGTAGACCTGATGAGATTTATTGGTATTGAAGAAGTTAAAGAAAATTTAGCCAACAATATGTCGGGGGGACAACAACAGAGAACCGCAATTGCGCGCGCATTAATGAACAGACCTAAGTTTCTTTTGGCAGACGAACCAACAGGCAACTTAGATACTGATGCAACCGATAAAGTTTATGATCTATTCAGGAATATCAACGAAGAATTTGGCACTTCTATAATTGTGATCACTCACGAGAGGCGGATTGCGGAAAAAACGGATAGAATCGTCGAACTTCGCGACGGAAGAGTACACATGGACTTAAAAAAATAATAGTGAGTAATTTCAAGAAAGTATCAAAATTTTTTTAATCTTATTTTTTTATTACTTTTTAATATAATTGCACTAGTTTTAATTTCAAGAAAGAAAAAAGAAAAAAAGAATTATGCTTCGATTAAATAATTGGCATCGAATTTAGAGCCACAAAATACACAATAGACACGATTATCCGATTTTAAACGCTCAGACATCGAATCTGTAAATTTGCTTCCACATTCGGGACAATAAAGCAAAGATCTTGGTGGAGATACGACCAACTCGCTTGTTTCAGGTATGGTCCTTTCCCAATCTTCCTCTTCTTGACTCTCGCTCGATGTTTCATCTCCAAATTGCTTCTCTTGTTTACCAAAAATGGCAAAATATAACCATCTAAAGAAACTGTATATACCAACGACTATTCCCTTGGCTAAATAATATAATCCTTTGAAGAGATAGTAGATCAAATAGCATATCCCTTTGATTATGTAATATATAAGAGTTATCACTAAAACAGAAATTGCTAAAATTCCTACAGCAACTAAGATTTGCCCAAATAAAGGTAAATTCAGATACCAATTAACAAAATCATCCCAAGGCAAGCCGAATAAGTTAATACTCATTTTTCAATCACTTATTATAATGTAATTTTCCTTACTAAAAACAAGAAATAAGTGAATATTAAAAAAAATGGAGTCCGATTTTTTATCTGTTGAAGAAACTGAAACTTTTGTTCTAAATTTCACATCATTTGAAATATAATATTTCTCACGCACTAAATAATTACGCATATAACTTTTATCAATAAAAACAAGAGAACAGAATTTAAAATTTAATCCGTTAACTATTTTCATCATGAGAAGATAGTAAATTCGTTCTGCTATAATTAGTAAGGAATCTCTAATGTATGTGAATAGATTCAAATAGTCTAACATAAACTTATATTTTTCTTCTTAAATACACTCTAAGAATGAACGGAAAGAATTGAACGAAGAAACAGATAAGTAGAACAATTAATAAAAATAAATAAAATTTTCTTCTAGAGAGGAATGAATCTTTAATTAATTTTTGAAAGGATTTTTAGATATAAATATATTACTTTCCTATGCTGTATAATGCTCGATAAGTAATATATGCAAAAATTAAAACCGTAGCTAACATCGTGGTGCCTACTATTCGATATGGCGAATCATAAGCTTGAACATTTGCTATTCCTATTCCAATCAATGCCACACAGGCTCCAATACTCCCAATCATAAACCCCGACCACTTCTTTCTCTCTACCGGATTAGTTATTTTAGTGTATACTTTCAGCATGAAAATTACATTGAAAATTATCATGACAGAAAAAGTAATCATAAACCAAGAAAAATATGATAAGTCCCATTGAGGAGTCCATTTAGTAGAATTGTTAATGATTAGGTGGTTCTCTCCAAGAATTAACAAAATGAAAAGATTTATCCCAACGAGAACAAAAAAAATGAAAAATTGAAGTCTAAGATCCACTTTATACCAGAGAAAATTTATACTCAAGAATAATAATGCAATGGGTGCCCCAATTAATCCCATCATTGATAATGCGTATAAGATAGTTACTATTGATTCGTTGAACATAAAAGCATATAACATGTTTATCAATGCTGCGAATACAAAGAAGGAACAAAAAATAAGAAAAAAAACATTTTCTTTCTTTACTCCTCCATTTTTAACATAATTTATACATAAAAATATAAGAAAGCAACTTCCCATACCTTGAAAAAGAAAGATAGATAGAAATCTAGCTAAATCCATGATTAATTCACTTTTAGATATATTTTTTTAATTTTAGTAAAGTAATTTTTTTAGTTGATAATTACATCATTCTGCAATGTTCGATGATATATAAGTATATCGAATGTCCGACAATTGTTCATATATAGAATGTTCATTAAATTAATTTCAGTCTTAGGTATATTAATTGATAGAAATTCTGATTATAATGGAATTATTTAATTTGAATGAGTTAGAAAAATTGTGATAAAGGAGATGGAAAGATAAAAAAAAATGAAAAAATAAGCGTAAATATTTCAATACGTTTTATACTATCAATAGAAATTGGGTCTGAATTTTAATATTATAAAAAATAAAGCCCCCATATATGTCTATTTGAAACAAACTAATCCAAATCGTCTGATATATTTTTTAGGAGGCCATTCCAAATTTAATCCAAGGTTGAGATTCTTTATCGTTTCATCTACATTAATACCTATTGCTTCCATAGAGTAACGAATCTCGTTGGGATATTGACATTCTGCACCAGATGGGTAAGAGCATTGCTTATCATCACGTTTTTCACATAAATTACAGTGTCCCCCCCATAGGACAATTTTTTCTTCATGGTCTGATGGAAACTCTGCCAAAAAATTATTGATCTCCCTTTCCAAGTCATTTCTATCGTTTTCCTTCCAAAAAAGCCTATTTAATATTTTTTCTTTCGACCTTTTAGGATGATTAACTTTTTCTTTTTCTACATAATCCTCTAAGTTAAGTTCTGAATAGATGAGAAAAAACCGCTTATACCTTGATAATTCTTTTTCCAAATAGGGTGCGGCCGGTGGACACGCCCACGACTGATCGTAGTTGGGACATTTAAACTTAGGATTTAAACAATATTTCTGTACTTCAGGATTAAATACTAATTGTGTATATTTAACTTCGATAACTGGCATATTAATAAAATATTTTAAAAATTTCTTTAAAATCGCATTAGAAATTTTTAAATCATCAATTATATTCTATTTGAACGAGCGAAGCCCTATTCTCTCTCCCATTTCTTTTAACTTGTAAATGAATAAATCTGATTTAGAAGATAGTTCCTTCCAACCTTTTTCTCTATCAAAACCGTGTACCGAGAGAAAGCTATTCGAAAACTTTTCACTTGCTGCATTAGCTAATTTC
>WJKD01000547.1 GCA_014729315.1 Promethearchaeota archaeon
GTTTGGCAGTCACGCCTGCCAGTGTTTCGCTGTTTGTGCGGACGATGTGCCCCAGCCGGTCCGATAAATGCGGAAGATGTCCCCGATCCCTGCATTTCATCAGCAAATCCAGCGTGCCGAGAACGCCTGCTGCGAACACAACGCCACGGGCTTTGATGCGCCGCTTCCGCCTGAACATGAAATCCGTCACCTTCTCCGCTGTCACCACATAGCCGCCGTCCGGCAGCGGCTCGACGTCGGTAACCTTGTGCTCCGGGATGATATCCGCCCCATCCTGTTCCGCCAGATATAGGTAATTGCGATCCAGCGAATTCTTGCCGCCATCGCGGCAGCCCACCATGCAATGCCCGGTCTGCGTGCAGCCGGTGCGCGCCGGTCCCCTGCCGCCGAAATACGGATCCGGTACCGTCACTCCCGGCTCGCCAAAGTACACGCCCACATCCGTGGGTTTGAAATATTGCTGCCTGCCCAGCTCATCGCCGTATTCCCGCAGCATCTCATCCGCCTGATACAGATGCGGATTCGGAACCACGCCGAGCATCTTCTTCGCGGTCACATAAAACGGCAGCAGCTCCTGCTCCCAGTCGCTCTCCAGCCCGCTCCACGCCGGATCGGTGAAAAACGACCGCGGCGGCACCAGCATCGTATTCCCGTAAACAAGACTCCCGCCGCCAACGCCGCTGCCGCCTAAAATCAGCACATCGTTCAGCAGATACAGCCGCTGAATCCCGTAACAACGCAACTGCGGCGCCCATAAAAACTTTCTCAGATTCCAGCTCGTTCTGGCAAAGTCCTGCGCCCGAAACCGCTTCCCGCACTCCACAACGCATACCCGGTATCCCTTCTCCGCCAGCCGCAACGCAGCCACGCTGCCACCAAAACCGGACCCGATAACCACATAATCATAATCCATCTCTCCCTCCTGAAATGTTAAGATTCAATAATAAACAATTCGGGGGTAAATGTCAAGATTAATGTAATGTGGTGGGATAAAATTTGCTTTGATTTATTGCCATGAATTTCGCATATTTTTTTGTTGACATTTTAAGATTTGTTTCTTACATTTTATTCACCGCGCTTTTCGTCGAATTTACATATCAAGTATATATCTATTGAGACCAACAAAATATAAAAAAAATGATTGTATATGATTATAAGATTAAAAGGAGCTTTAGAAAAAAAGCACTTTTAATTAATCCTTACATATATGATACTCAATACTGGGCCGAATGGAGTCAACCGGATGGCTTACTCAGAATCGCTTCACTTTTGAAAAGGAAAGGTTATTTTACTTACCTAATAGATTGTTTAGAAACAAATCAGAACAGAAAAGTTAATAAAAAAACGATAGGGAAAAGAAGAGTTGATGATATTGATTTAAAAATCTATCACTTTGGTTTAGGCAAAAAAGACTTCATTAAAATGGTTGAAAATTTTCAAAATGAATATGGATGTCCAGATGAAATATTTGTAACTTCAATTATGACTTTTTGGTGGGAGAGTACTCGTGATGTAATTGATATTTTAAGAGAAATTTTTCCCGATCAAGAAAAAACCAAAATTTTATTAGGGGGCATTTATCCAACTTTAGCCCCAGAACATGCGGAAAAAAATACCATTGCCGATATCATTGTCAAAAATGAAATCTATGAAGCTTCTAATTTACCACTTGATTTAAGTTTATATCCAAATAAAAAACATAAATATGCCATAATTAAGGGCAAAAGGGGCTGTCCATATAATTGTGTCTATTGTGCTCAACGTACTTTAAATAATGGTAGAAATGGAGAAATTGTCAGATGTCAAGAACCCAAAGCTATTGTTGATGAAATTGAATTTTATCTTTCCGAATATTATATAAAGGATTTTGCTTTTTATGAGGATAGTATATTTTACAGGTCAAAAGAAAACCTAGAGAAAGTACTAGATGAAATTTTAAATAGAAAATTAAAATTAAATCTATATGCTCCTGAAGGATTTGAGCCAAGAGAAATATCCAGGCATCCAGAAATTATTTATAAAATGAAAGAAGCTGGATGGAAAAAAATTCATCTTGGATTAGAATCTTCAATAGTAGAAATAAACAAATCATGGAATAGAACACATACAACAACAGAAGATTTTGAGAAAGCCGTTTCAGAAATTGAGAAAGCTGGTTTTAAACTCAGGGGACCGCAGGTCAATGCATTTATTTTATATGGAATGCCTGATGAAAAAATTGAAGATGTCGTCGAAACTATATTATATGGTTCTCATATTGTTGGGTCTTTAATACCCATGTTGTTTACACCCGTTCCACAAACACAAATCTATAATAAATATCTCCAATTTCTAAAAAATCAAAAATTTAACCTTCATGATTTAAACGGAAAATTTCTACCGTTTTTAAAATTGAATGGTTACAGAGCGAGTGATTATTTTGACTTGCAGAGATTGATGTTTTCATTAAATATTCAATATAGAAGTGCTTCTTTTGATCCGTTAAGCAATAACACTGTAAGCAAGAAATATCGAGAAAAACTAACTGGATAAATTAATATTAGCAATAGAATATAATTAGATTAATGCAAACAATAAGATACATGGGAAGCAAGCGAAAGCTTGCTTCCATAATATACCAGTTAATTAATAATGAGATTCAATTAAATGGAGACGACTATTTTTTTGATCTCTTCGCTGGAACAAATTCAGTTGCTGAAGTTTTTAAAAACGACTGTCCAATTGTAACTAATGACATTCAAGAATACAGCTATCAAATTGCTCTTGCACTTATTAAAAATAAGGACACCAAAATTGATTCGTCTGATCTAAAAATGTTAAATCACATAGCATTGGACAAATTTCATAGTCTATCAAATAGATTTGATATCTATTCAGAAATTGAAAATAGATTAATTTCAGAAAAAAAAATAAATGAATATAGTGAATTTCTCAAATCTTTTCCACATGTCAATAACGCCAATATAATAAAAAATCATGAATTATCATATCTATTTACAAATAATGCGTTACAATCATATAAAGAAAAAAAAGAATATCTCTTATTTACAACTTATTTTAACAATACTTATTTCAGTCTTAGACAATGTCTGCATATTGATTCATTAAGGTTCGCAATAGATAATATCACAGACGGTTGGCACAATGATAATACTATGGAGATAAAGCGATCAATATATTTAACCTGTCTTATGTCAGCTTTAAGTATATCTGTTAATAGTACAAGTCATTTTGCTCAATATCATAAATTAAATAAAAAAAATCTCAATTGGATTGCTGAAAGAAGAAAGAAAGATATCTTTCAAATCTTTAATCATAAGTTGAATGAATTTAATGATTCTTTAATCCCGACAAAATTTACTAACATCTGCCTAAAGAAGGACTATAAATTAGTTTTCAAAGAAAATGAAGATCTGCTTAATAAGACAAAGCTTGTATATATAGACCCACCTTATTCCTGTGCTCCTTACTCAAGGTTTTATCATATATTAGAAACTCTTGTAAAGTATGATTATCCTGAATCACTTTATGATGGGCGTTATCGAGGAGATCGCTACGTTTCGGATTTTAATAAAAAAAGTAAAGTATCCTTAGAATTTAAATCTCTATTAGAGAATTTAATCAACTATAAATTAGATGTTCTATTCAGTTATCCTTTAAATAACGATTTGAATTACAATGCAGAGAGTCTCCTAGAACTTTGTAATTATTATTACAAACCATCAAACATAGTGGTAAAAAAAATCCCACACAAAAGGCAAGCATTTGGAAACAAAAATGCAAAAAATGGTCAAACGGAATACTTAATTCTTTGTAAAAATATATAGGTAGTCAAAATGGAAAAGAATTTTAGAAAAGTAAATTTGGACGGTATCCCTACTAAACTTACATTTAAAAGAATACCAATCGATAAATTAATTCTGGATGAAAGCAATCCCAGAATTCAATTTTTTCGAGACAACCAAATTGAGCAAAATTTATCCCAAGATAAAATATATTTTGCACTCACTAATAAAAAGCCAGATGCTTTTCAAAGACTATTTATAGCAATTGAAAAAAATGATGGCTTATTGAATCCAATCTGGATTCAAGAGATTGATAATGAAAAATACCTTGTTTTAGAGGGGAACACTAGAACATTGATCTATAAAAATTTGCGAACGAAATATCCCAATAAAAAAAACTGGCAGGAAATTGATTCATATATTCTTCCGAAAAATTTGAGCGAAGAGCAAAAAAACTTCATCAAACTAGAGGCTCATCTTGGAGGAACTGAAGATTGGGATGCTTATGAAAAAGCAAGAGAATTATATAGACTTAATGAAGAAGCTGGTTATGCCATGGATCATTTAGCAGAAATAACCAGAAGGCCAAAATCCGAAATTATGAAGGCGATTAAAGCATTTAAAGCTATGCGAGATTATTACTTACCAAAATATGGTGATATTCCGTCAGAGGTACTTAAATATAGTTATTTTGAACAATATTTTAATTACTCAAGTGTTCAAAAATCTATGAAGAAAAATGATTTTTCTATTAAAGATTTTTGTGATTGGGTTGGAACAGATAAAATTGATAGAGCAATTGATGTTAGAACTTTACCAACCATATTGGATGATCCTTTAGCAAAAGAAGAATTCGTAAAAAAAGGTTTTGAGCGAGCGATTGAAATTTTGGCTGTGAAGAAACCTGATGTCAAATCGAAGTTATGGCTAAAAGTTAAAGAAGTTATCGAAGGAATGATGAAATTATCCAGCCATGAAATTAATGAAATTAGAGATGGACATGAAGAAGGGAAGAAAAATCTGTTATATGATCTTTATGGCATCACAAAAGAACATATTGAAACAATAGAAAGATAAAATTATGCCAAGCAAGACACACCAAGCATTGGTTTCATTCATCGCTCGGAAAATGCAAGAAGATGGCTATCAAACTATTGCATTTGATGATGATAATTCAGGCTTTGATATATTTAATTACCCCATTCCCCCAACAATTAAAAGACACCGACCTGATATTATTGGAATGGATATTCAAGGTTACTTTTCAATTGGCGAGGCAAAAACAAAAAATGATTTAACAGGAAAAAGATTAGAGGAGCAACTTAATGATTTTTCGGATTTGAGAAATGAAGATGGATCATTAATTCCTTTTTATCTTGGTATACCTGAAAGTGTAAATGAAAAACTCGAATTTAAGTTATCAAAATTCAACGTTAATAGAAGAAATATCAAAATTATAAGTATTCCAGATTTGCTAATATAATGAATCGTTTCAATATTAAATATGAAATCAAAACGAAGCCTTATCCGCATCAAATAGAAGCCACAAGATTTATATTAGAAAATGACTATTGCGCTCTGTTTGATGAGCAAGGATTGGGAAAGACAAAAATAGTCATTGATGCTATTGTAACAGAACTTAAGCGTAAAAAGATCAATGGCTGTTTGGTCATTTCTCCGAAGACTTTGATTAAAAATTGGGAGACCGAGGTAAAAAAACATAGCTTCTTGAAACCCTTAAATTTAATTGGATCGAAAAGAGAAAAGGGATATAAGTTTTTATCTTATGCAAACATTTACCTTACTAATTATGAACAAATTATTTCAGAATTAGAAAGAGTAAGAGATTTTTTAAACATTAATGATTTTGCCATTGTTTTAGATGAATCACAGAGAATAAAGAATCCATTAGCTAAAACAACAAATGCAATTTTAGAAATCAGTAAATTATCAAATAAAAAAATAATTATTACTGGTACTCCCATAGCTAATAAACCTGAAAATATATGGGCTCAATTTAATTTTCTTGATCATGGCAAATTATTGGGAAATAGTTTTAATCATTTTAAAAACAAATATATTTCTAACAAAAATGATGAAAATTCTTATTTAAAATTAAAAGAAAAAATATCAACTATTTCATTAAGACGACTTAAAGATGATGTTTTGGAATTGCCGAAAAAAATCTATAAAGACATTTATATTGAGTTAAAAGACCTGCAAAAAGAAAACTATGAAAAACTAAAGCAGAGTCTAATCGTTGAAATTAAAGATTTCGAAGGAGAAATAATTATTGATGAGAATGATTATTTCCTTAAAAAACTATTGCGTTTGACGCAATTAGCCAGTCATCCCTTTCTTTTAGATAAATCTTATAATGAAATACCATCGAGAATAGTTGCTTTAGATGAATTAATAAATGAAATTATTTCAAGAAAAGAAAAAGTAATAATATGGAGCAGTTTTGTTGAAAATATTCGATTAATAAGAAATCGTTATAAAAAATTTGGTTCTTTATACTTATTTGGAGCAATTCCAATTGATGATCGGAATAGATATATCCAACTTTTTCAAACGGATGAGAAATATAAAGTAATGGTAGCAAATCCAGCGGCTGCGAGGGAAGGTATAACACTCACAGCAGCAAATAATGCAATTTATTATGATCGAAATTTTAATTTGGTCGATTATATTCAATCTCAAGATAGAATCCATAGAATTTCTCAAGATAGGCAATGTTATATTTTTAAAATAATTGCCAAAAATACGATAGATGAGTTTATTGATGACAAAATTTATTCTAAACAAAGTATCGCAAGTTACCTACAGGGTGATACAAATGAAATAAAGGAAAAGGAAAATAAATTGAGTAAAGAAGAAATTATAGAAATATTAGGGGGCTAGTATTATGGCCAAAGAAAATTCAATCACAATTGATGGTAAAAATATCCCTTGCAGCATTGAGTTAAGAGATATTTTCGAATTGCAATACTATGTGGAAAATCCAAGAATTCATTTCATTATATCTTCACTTGGAAAAAACGTTACCCAAGAAGATATTGAAAAAGAAATGTGGGGAGCAGATAGTACAAAAAAATTATTTAGGAATATTAAGAGAAATGATGGATTATTGGAAGAAATAATAGTAAAAGATAATCTTGTAATTGAAGGGAATACAAGATTATGTGCTTATAGAAA
>WJKD01000548.1 GCA_014729315.1 Promethearchaeota archaeon
ATATTAAATTATATCAAAATAAACTCCCAAGAATTTAGATTTCATCCCAAATTAATCGACAGAGTGTTAAAAGAAGTAAATAAAAAAAAATAATCTCAAAATAATTTTTAATCGTCGACATCTCTAGCAATCGAACTTAGCTTTACCTTTCTCCAATTTTAAAATCTATTTATCTAGAGATTAACTCTACGAAATCATTTAATATTATAAATATACTTTATTAAAAAGAAAATAAAGGATACTTACTGCTTTAGGATAAAATCAGGATAGCGAGAGAAATGAAAGAGATGGCTTCTACAATTGCAATCGGAGGATCCAAATCCCGGGATAACCCCTTCAGAGTTCTCTGATACTTCGTTAGCAATGATACATTCTATTTTAAAAGTCATTGGAAGTAAAAATAACTTTACTATCTTTGCATATTCAAGTAGATAATCAATGTGCCAATGTTTTTTTTTCCTATCTGTAGGTTTCAAATGTCTACGCACTCTATTTTCCAAGGTTGCTGAGCCAAATTTTGCCATCGCAGAACCAATGTAAGCGTAATATCCCTTTTTAAAAAAAATGGATCCAAGCTTTCCTATCGAGATTATTTGATTTTCTGGCAATACCATTAATAGTATATAGGAACCTTTCAATCTGGGTTACCTGATAAACCTAATTTATTTCACTTTTTTATTTTATAACCGTTATCCAATATAATTTCTGTTGCAAGTCTGGCGATATTCCCGACTAGAGTTGAGCAGTTTTCGAACATTTCTTCTTGGATTGCTTTTTTTAAGTCATTTGGATCCCATAAATTATATGTCTTACCCATGGTTTTTTCTTGTACATCGTAACAGCGACACGAACCGTATTCTTCAACGTATTTATCGTGTAGTTGTTTTACGAGTGCGTACGATTTCATTGGTTTTGTCATGTCTTTAAAGTCTTTTTTTTCTCTTCCAAATAAATATCCAATCACCATGGAAGCTCCTACAAGCGCACCACAGGAGCCATCACCAGTTAGCCCGAGCCCATCAGCGAGTCCGCTCGCTGCTTTAAAAATATCTTCGTTCCAAATTCCTAAAGACTCAAAAATCGCGGCTAATGTAGTCTGTGCACAACCCGTACATTGTTTTTCATATTTCTTTCCCAGAGTAAACGCTTTTTCCAGTATTTCTTCTTTAGAATCAGCCATAATAAAAAATTTAGTATAACGGACTATTTATTCTTAACTGAATGAAGAACGAATTAAATTGGATTAGTTAAAAGGAGTAAAAAGATTCGTTTTTTTAATCAATTTTCTTAACTAACCAACGAGGAGTAATCCATCCTAAATAAAACGAAATAGCACTGATAATTAATATAATTCGACTAATAATAAAGGCAGTAGGGGCGATTACGTTAAAAGCCGAGCCTATAGTAAAGGAGATAAAAGCGATGGTTATAAAAATGCCTCTTGTCTTGTTTTTTTTCGCGTCAGATTTCAAAGCTTTACCCGCAAAAAGCAACCCAGTAATCATAAATAAAATGACGTGTATGAATAACCAAATCATAACGAACGATTTAAATCTCATATTAACGATTCCGTCCAGTTCGCCGATTAAATCAGGTGTCGTAAATAAATAATATAGAAAAAACACTTCAAAAAGGACTGCGTCGATTAAATATATAGTTAGTATGACCTTTTGCTTATTTGGATAAAGAAAGTTCGTGAAAGCAATTACCCAAAATGTTAAAAATATTGGGACAAAAAAGATCGCAAAAAAGAGAAATCCTTGCAGACTTAAGCCAACACCTATTGTGAGAGCAAGTAGGAAAGAAATACTTGAAGCCCAATAAGGGCTGCCTACCCCAATCCAAGATAAGCCTACTAATAATAGATTGATTTCCTTATATCTAAAGTATCGAGACATTATCATGAATCCAACTAAAGTGGATATTCCCACAAAAACGAGATTAAACGCCCCAGTCGCGATTTCCAATGTTCCTAATACCATTTTATTTCACAGTGGTCTTTTCTTTATGTTAAATAAGTTTACCATCTAAAAAAGGATATTTCATATAAGCTTTAGATGTAAGGCTAATTAAAGGTTATTATTATATGGGTGACAAATTATCTAAAAAATTGTTTTTAAGCGGAATTAATCCTTAGTTAGGATAATCTCAAGGCTTTTGAGATGCATTTCATCATTAAGGAAAGCGAAGTAAAAGTGGGAATATCATATTTTTCTTCCAATATTTCCCTCCAATTAAGTAATAATTTCTTGTCGCCTCCGAAAAATCCCATATAAATTGGGATGTCAGGATGGTTTCCGTTGATTTGGTGGAGGATATCCCAATCAAATTCTGATTCTTTAATACCAGTGATTAGGTAAACTAAGGCGTCAAATTGAGATTCTTCCTCTAAAAATGTTTCCCCCGCGAACTCATAGGTTTTGTTGGGTCCCACTAATTCAACTGAAGCCCAAATATCCAGGGGATTGTAGACATCCTCCCAAGCCCATTTGGGATATATTTCACGCATTTTCTCGTTCTGAGCTTTAGACATAGGAGGTAATTCTAATCCGTATTTTTCAGCTAAATCGCACGATAATACCGTGCCCGCACCAGATATTGAAATGACTGCTAATCTATTTCCTTTTGGAATCGGTTGAGAAAGAATCATTTTTGAAAGCGTAAAAAGTTCGTTAAAATCTTCAACGGTTACAATTCCCATTTGCTTGCTCATAGCTTCGATAATTTTATAATCTCCGGCCATAGACTTAGTGTGCGAAATTATCGCTTTTTTACCTTTTTCAGTTTTTCCAGACTTTAGTAATAAAATGGGTTTTTTTTTGCTTATTCTTTTACATTGGTTCATAAATCTTTTTCCATCCTTAATATCTTCAAGATATAAAGCGATAGCGTTTGTGTTGGGATCGCTTTCTAAATAATCTAGCAGATCAGACTCTGTCACATCAAATTTGTTGCCGATTGCAGCTATTTTTGAAATTCCGACTTCTTGAATGTAATTTTGTCCAAGCAGGAGTCCAGATAGCGTTAATCCCGTTTGAGAAACGATCGAGAGGTTTTTCTTTTTTAATCCTGGCATTTTTTCAAAATATATTAACGATGTAGTAAGATCCATTCCATTTTTGTTCGCGCTATATATTCCAATGGAATTCGGACCCATTACTCGGGTTTGGTTCAACTTGTTCAACTTAACTCTTATTTGATTAATGCGATTTACATTATATTCGTCGTTTTCTCCTTTTAAATACAGAGCTCCCGATTCAAGGATTACTGATTTCACTTGGAAGATTATACATTCTTCAAGAGCATCTAATACGTATTGAACAGGTAAGATTATAATGGCTAAATCAATATTCTTTACGGGTAAATCAAAAATAGTTTTATATGCTTTAAGAGTGATTTCGTTTACTTTTATACTTTCTTTTCGTGGATGTATTAAATAAACATTTTTCGATGTATAATTTAAAATGTTTCTGAGAACTCGGTTTCCGCTCTTTTGAAAGTTTTCTGAAGCTCCGTATATAACAATCGAATGTGGATAAAAAAAAGATTCCATAAACCTACAAATAAGCGAAAATATATATTGTTTTCTTTCTAAGAACAAGGATATGAGTATTGATTCGTAGAATTTAGTTAGAGTTGTCTAAATTTTCATTTTTTCTTTTATCTCATTAACCATCTCAAATCCGTCTTTATTCACATCGTTTAATATGTCTCTTAAAATCTCTGTGATCTCAATGTTTTTTAACTCGCACGATATATATAATAAAGAAACTATTTCACGTGTCAAAATTCTTAAAGTTTTGGTATCATTAATAGGAATTCTAATTCCAAGTGCTTTTAAATCCTCGTGAGTTTCCTTGTCTTGCTGTCGAACGGCAATTAAGACGTCGTTTTTTCTTCCCTGCCATTGTTCAGTTATTCCCCTAATGGACAAAATATACCTTTTTGTAGGACTTCCTAGTCCTTCAATATGCTGAGCAAAATCCAGAGGACTAGAATTGCTTAGAGATTTTAATCCAAAGGAACGATTTATTTTATTGGCCTTATCCAGTTTATATTTCATTTTTAGAACTTCGTCGGTTAACTGCTCGATCTTCAAGGATAATTGTTCAAATTTCTTTAAAAAGACTTCTCGATCAGAGTTTTTTTCGTTCGCATTCATGAGAATAACCACAAATAAAAAGATGGAAGATTAAGGTTTAAACTCAATTAATAGTTAATAAGTCTAATTATTAAATCCTTAATCTATTTTAGTTTTCTTATTTACTATCTCTCAAGAAAGTAATAGAAGATATAAAATTAAGCAAAATTATTATCCTTGTCAACATTTTTTGTCTCTTTATCAGTTTCAGTTGTTTTTATTTCTGAATTTTCTAAATTTGGCGGACTCGTTCTCTCTCGTGGATTGATTTGATCTTCGGTAATTTGACTGACATTTTCTGTTGTGTAGTCAAGCGGTTTTTCTAATTCAAAGTCTTTAGGAACACTTATCAGCTCTCCTTCTGACTCCAACTTTTCTCTTTCACCTGTGTTTTTAGCTAACAATATTTTTTCTCTAGCAGATTTGAGGGTTTCCTGTTCTTGACTGTAAGTCATAATTCCCTTGATACCGAAAATGATTACCATTATAATAAAGAGAGTCAAAATAATTATATTTGCTATTGTATGTATAAGCGAACCGATGACACTAACATTTGTTATGCCTATTGCTTGTGCGATTCCAAGCGTTCCGTATGGAAAATTTCTAGCGTATTCATAAGCTGCTTTTGAGAAAAGAAGCCATAATAATAATGTTTCCTTTTTATATCTTTTAAATTTCTCATCAAGAATCTCACTTTGACTACCTAAAATACAACTAATCGAATAGATAAGAATAAATAAGTCCAAAAATAAAAGTAAGATAATCGTGGGTATAGAAGAGGAGCTTCCCGTACCACTTGTTAATCCTAAAAACACCTTCATAACCAAGAAAATTGTATAAAAAGTTACTAAAAGGAAGTAGGTACCTAACCACGCATTAAATTTACGCACAAAGTTATATACTAATCCATATCCAGCTAAAAACAAAATAGCTAACATCACTGCAATATATGCTACAACGATGATTTGCGGAGCTTCCAGAATATTAGTTAATTCAAATGTACCGAACAAAAATACAGTTAGAAGTAATAATGAAAAGACTAAACCACCCCAAAATTCTAATCTTCTCCAAAACCACGCCCCAGTTTTATAGTATAATTTTTCGTCAGTTTCTTTTCCCGCCTTATAGCACCCGTATAACGAAAAAAATGAAGTAAATATAACATATGAAAAGATTGATGCAACAAGAATGACGATTATGACTACGGCAAATATGATCATCAAAAAAAAGTCAATTACAAGCAGAAAGATAATTGTTTTAAACGAATAATCCTTAATTCTTTTTTTGAAAAGAGAAATAAACCATAAGAATGAAGTAAATCCAAGCAAGGGAAAATATATCGCAATTGCTATTAACGGTAAATTAATTATTTCTAAGGTCAGAATTTCCATGGCAGCATAAGCTATGAGCAACCATACTAATAGTAGTAAATACACTCTATTCTCTTTTTCCTTTAATTTCTTAATATTCTCGATGAAATCCATAAACTTTCAATTCCCATGTTATTAGATCTATAATCTTGTTAATAGATCTAATCTAAATTGACCTATTTAAAATTTTGTTGATTTTTGTAATTATGTAAAACCGGTTATTCCCATTATTAATAATTATTCGGATATTTCAAGGTTAAATAAGGAAAAAAAGTATATTACATTTAGTCATTCATTTACTCAGTTCAGTACCACATTGAGTACAAAATTGAGCATTTATCTTAATTACGGCTCCGCATTTAATACAAATTATTTCTTCTTTCTCAATAACGCCTTCTTTTTTTGCTTCTTGTTCTAATTGCTTTACGCTTCTCTCTCGCCTAATTTTACCATAATTCATAAGTCCATAGATTCCCATTAAAAACAAAAGAGGAATGAAGAGCACATAAATTACGATATATTTTAAAATGTCAACCTCACCCGTTTGAACTGCTCCACTGGCAAACTCGTACGATGCCATTGAAAAGAACAACCATAATAAAATTGTATCCGATTTGAAAATTTTCAATTTTTTCTGTATCAATTGAGTTCGCTCACCGATGATACTGCCAGTCGTAGAGAGAATCAAAAACAAACTAAATACGAATAAAACAATTTGAATGGGTATATTAGAAGATACACCACTTCCAGTTGAAGAACTACCATATATAATAGAGATCATAAGGTAGATGGAATAAATTGCAATCCAAATGAAGAAGATTCCCATCCACGAGTTTAATCTGCCTCTTAAAGAGAGAAGTCCTCCAATCGACCCTAGAAAAATTATTATAAGCACTATAGCTAAAGCAACAATGCTGGTATTGAATCCAACTGCTTGACCCGTCCCTCCTGTTATAATCTCAGCGATTATACTGGCACCAATTAATAGCACAATAGATCCTACAGTTCCACCAATAAAAAATGCCCATCGTTCAAATCTTCTAATAGATGAAGGCAATTTTAAAAGATATTCGTCTATTTGTAATCCAAGGCGATAAAAATAGAACATAGTAAATATTGAAGTAATAACAACGTAGGAGATTATCGCAAAATAAAACAACACTAATACTATTCGAAAGAACAGGATAAGAAAGGGAATAGCAATTAGAATAGATATAAAAATCCTTTTGCGCGACATTTCTTCAAGACGCTTAAAAGAAAGAAACGAAGTGACCATGAGAATAAAGGAAAGTATTATCAATGGAAGGAAAATTACGATACCTGCAATAATGAGAATTTCAAACTGTATAAAAGTGAATGCTACTAAAAGCCATATAATTAAGATTAGATAAATTCGATTTTCTTTTTCCTTGAGTAATTTGAGGTCCTTAAAACCCATATTATTCTACCTTGAAATCGTTTTAGATCGTATGTTTATATTGAAAATTAGTGTATTTAAAATTATTGAGTTAGAAAGTACTTTGAACTACTCACACCTAAAGGTGTGAGATTCTCTACGAGTCCGCTAAGCATTTGCAGGTAGGCATATCTTAGGGCTGTGTGTCGTAGTAAACCCTTTCCATTTTTGGAGAAAGGATTCCTCGTTCAAAGAGGGTTGATGCGATACGCCATCGTCTTCAAATTCTTGTTTTTGTTTTTGTAGTAAGAATTTCGCCATGATGTTGATCGCAGAGTTTAAGTCGCGATCAAGCCGATGACCACAATCGCACATAATAACGCGTTCCGAGAGGGAACGCTTCTTTTTCTTCCCACACTTCGCACACTTCTGAGAAGTATACGATTCGTCAATTCTTATTATTCTCTTACCTTGTTGCTTCGCTTTGTAGGTTAAGAATTCGACAAACCTTCCCATACTTCCCGTGTTTTGTAAGCTGTGGTTTAAAGTCTTGTTTGCTTTGTTCCGCCTTGCGTTTCCCGTGTTCTTCTTCTTTTTTGCCATCTTCTTGACTTCAAGCTTCCCCACGATAATGGTGTTCGCTCTCGTGTTCTCCACGACTTGCTTACTTATCTTGTGCTGAAAGTCTCGAAGTTGGTTCGCACACTTTCGCATCATCTTACAGAGCTTACTGTGATACCACTTCCATCTCCGAGAGTATCGCTTACAATGGTCTCGTTTCGATTGAACTTCCTCGACCTTTCGTTTCCAA